>NZ_PSZN01000005.1:0-105378 GCF_002964965.1 Apibacter adventoris | reverse complement strand
TGGTCTAAAATTCTATTTTTAGGAATATTTTCCATGTTGTTTACATTTAGTTTAATTTCTTTAGGAATGTTACTTTGTAATAATTATTGGAACATCTCTTCAATAGATAATGAATTTTTAATAGCTTTAAAAAATATTCCATTAAAAAACACTTATTATAATAATATTAATTCTTCAAAAGAGATATGGAATATTTATTACAATTATTTCTCAAATCCTTATATAATAATAAGATTCCTTATCTTATTAGTTATAAAAATATTAATTTCTCCTTTATATTCTGGAGTTATATATTGCGCTTATAAATATGATAATTTTGGAAAAGCCTCTTTTAATGATCTTATATCTGGGTTTGAAGGTAAAAGATTTTTAAATTTAATTGTATTAAATACCATATACCTTATAATTATGATTTGCAGTATTATTTTTATGTATATTCCTATGATATTTTTTGCACCTGCTTTTACATTAGCAGGAGCTTTTATTGCTATACATAATATATCTGCATTCAAAGCTATTAAGTACAGTACAAAAATTGCTTATATTAATTTTGGGAAAATGTTTTTCCTTACTTTTATTATTTTTTTAACAGGAAATTTCTTAGGAACCCTTCTTATGAGTATATACGCTTTTATATTTACGATTCCTTTTTCTTTAGTTATAATTTATATTATTTACAAAAAAATAATAGGATACAATTTTTTTTATAAATCCTCTGCAGAAGCGAATGAAAAATGATTATTAAATAATATCATGTTAAAAAAAAGTAAAATAAAACTCTATATATTCATTCGAAAATTTCGTTATCATAATCCACAAATTTTTATATACCTAACAAGTACTCTCATAGGAATTATAGGAGGTATAAGTGCTGTTGTTATTAAAAATATGGTCACATTAACGGAAGAATTAGTATATCATAACAGTAAAATTCGTTTTAATTACTGGACAATTTTTTTTCCGGCTATAGGTATCCTTTTAACTATACTTTTTATAAAATATTTTGTAAAAAATGATATTAGCCACGGAGTAGCAAAAGTTTTATATGCAATTTCAAAAAATAGAAGTAAAATTGAAAAACAGAATACATACAGTTCTATAATTTCCAGTAGTTTAACCGTTGGGTTTGGAGGGTCTGTAGGATTAGAAGCCCCTATAGTTTATACAGGTGCTGCAATAGGTTCTAATATTGCTCAGCAATTAAACCTTACACTTAAATTAAGAACTCTTTTTATTGCTTGTGGCTGTTCAGCAGCTATTGCAGGAATTTTCAAAGCTCCTATTGCTGCCATAATTTTTTCTTTAGAAGTGATTATGCTTGATTTAAGTATGTGGTCTTTAATACCCATTTTAATATCATCTACTACAGGAGCATTAATATCTTATTTTTTTATGGGAGACAAAATATCTTTTTATTTTGCAGTTTTCGAACCATTTGACAAAACTAAAATCCCTTTTTATATAGTTTTAGGAATATTTTGCGGTTTGTTTTCTTTATACTTTGTAAAAATTAACCGGGTAATTGAAAAAAAACTATCAGAACAAAAAAATATTTATTTCAAGGCTTGTTTAGGAGGGCTTAGTTTAGGTATTTTGATTTTTATATTGCCACCTTTATTTGGAGAAGGCTATGTAGGATTACAACACCTTATGGGAAATTCTCCCAATACAATTATGAGTAATTCTATATTTTTCAGTTTAGATGATAATTCTTTTTCCTTAATTTGTTTCTTATTAATTTTATTATTTATTAAAGTCATAGCCAGCAGTTTAACCACTGCTTCCGGTGGAATAGGTGGCGTTTTTGCCCCAGCATTATTTACAGGAGGAATTTTAGGTTACATTTTTGCAAAAACCATAAATTTACTTCAGTGGTTTAAACTTTCCGAACATAACTTTACTTTGGTAGGTATGGCTGGCGTTATGTCAGGAATTATGCATGCTCCTTTTACTTCGATTTTTCTGATTGCAGAAATAACCGGAGGTTATACTCTATTATTTCCTCTCATTGTTGTCTCTACTATTGCATATTTAGTAAAATATAAATTCGACAAATATTCTGTATATACCTACTCTTTAAGGAAAAATAATCAACTCATCACCCATAATAAAGATAAAGAAGCTATAAGAAGATTAAATATTTATGATTTGATAGATCAAAGTTTTACAACTATTCCACTTACTCTTACTTTGAGCGAATTAGTAAAAACCGTTTTACCTAATTCTAATAAAAATCTATTTGTAGTAGAAAAAAACACCGGAGAATTTGTAGGAATTATACAAATAGATGATATTTTAGATATTTTATTAGATAAATCTAAATATGAAAATCTACGTGTAGCAGATTTGGTAATTCCTCCTCCGGCAACTATATCTCTTAATCAGGATAATGAATCAATATTTAAAGTTTTTGATAAAACGGATGCTTGGTATCTTCCAGTTATAGATAATTCTAAATATTTAGGAATGCTTTCTAAATCTAAATTGCTCCAAAAATACCGCAAACTAATTGTAGATTTTTCTGAAGATTAATTTTTTAATTTATAATGAAAATTCTTAAATAAAACCAAGCTGTATCTGAAAAGTAAATAAATCTGATATAAAATATTGAGATATTATATACTTTTAAAAATAGAATTGGAGAATTTCAATACCTACATTTACCATTTTTAAGTAAGGTTTAAAAAAATATTTCGAAAATTCGCCTAAAGAACATAGCAATAATATCAATTCTTAGATTTAAAAGTTCAGGATAAAAAATAAAATCTTAAAAATAATCTTATTACCGAGTATAACCTTAATTTTGTTGAAAATAAAAACAGAAATATGGAAAAAGTATTTTTAATCCTAATGACATGTGTATACTGTTCAATACAGGCACAAAATTTTACATTAAAGAGCAAGACTATCCAGGGACAAGCAGAAAATAACCTAATGTTTAACGGAATGGGTTGTAATGGAAAAAATATTTCACCCCAGTTATCTTGGGAAAATATTCCTCTAAATACACAAAGTTTTGCAATAACCATCTACGACCCTGATGCTCCAACCGGAAGCGGATGGTGGCATTGGATTGTGTTTAATATTCCATCTAAAATAAAGGAATTGAAAGCAAATGCAGGAGATATTTCAAGCCATCTTGCTCCAACTGAGGCTATCCAAAGTAAAACAGACTTTGGCACCTATGGTTTTGGGGGACCTTGCCCGCCAATAGGAGATCATCCACATCAATACATTATTACTGTATATGCTTTAAATATTCCACACTTAGATTTAGATAAAGATGCCTCACCTGCTTTAGTCGGATTCTATTTACAACAACATACCATAAAGAAAGCTTCTTTAATTTTTTATTCTCAGAGATAAATATCCTCATAAATCCGGTAATAATTTATTCATTTTCTACTTACCAGATTTTTAAACTTCTTGTGAATACAAAGCTCTTAATACCCAATATCTAAAGTCAGAATCTAAGGTGAATGAGTAAAAAACAAGTTCATTTAAAGCTAAAACCATATTCTCTTCTTTTTTCTCGAAAATTCCCATCTTCATTCCTTCTCTATTAACCATAATACCAAACCTTCCTAATATTCTATGAATATTTTCTTTACTGACGGATTCAAAAATAAGTACATCTCCATTTTTATAAGTAAATCCTTCCGGAAAATTTTGAGAATTATCAACTTCTATAGCTAAGAGATTAAATGGCGAACTATTAGGTATACTGATTTTAGGCAAAGTCTCTAAAAATTCAGGTTCAAGAAAATTACTTATATAATCATTAAAATTTACTGAAGAAACATACGGAATCTCTACAAACCTATCCTTTTTCTTCAATTTTTCCATATCCAGTACTAAGCTGGTATCAAAATGCAATAATTCATTTACAGATAAATCTTTTAAAATAAAATCATTCAATGGAATGCCAAAATATTTAGCAATATTAACAATAATTTCGATTTTAGGTTCTGCCCTCAATTCCTCATAAGAACTGATATTTCCTCTTGTAAGACTAAATAAATCTGCAAATGCTTGCTGGCTTAAACCTTTAACGCTTCTAATTTTTTTTATATTCCTTCCTACTTTGCTCATAAAAATGCTAAATTTTTTTGCAATTAAAAAATATTTAGCTATATTTGCTAAAACTATTAGCAAATATATTACATATATTTGAGATAACTAAAACTCACTCGCATGTATTTCAAAAAAATAGAAAATTTCATTTCCGAACTGGGACATACAATTTCCTATAAAGATGAAAAACAAAGTATATTTTGTATTGAAAATGAAGAAGACGGCATTAAAAACCTCATATTAGGAATTGCTCCACCTATAGTCGTTTTAGAACAATACATATTCACCTTACATAACGACGATAAAGAAATATTAAAATCTTTATTACAAAAAAACAGAGATATAGTGCATGGTGCTTTTGTTTTGGATGAAACCGGAAAAAAAGTGATTTTTCGGTATACTCTGCAAATTGAGCATCTGGACATTAATGAATTAGAAGGAGCTTTAAACTCTTTAGGTCTTTTACTAAGTGAATATTATGAACAAATACTAGAATTTTCAAAAAAATAAAAAAAATTATTATGAATATCTTTAAACGACTTTTACGAATAGGAACAGCAGAAATACATTCTGTTGTAGACAAAATGGAAGATCCTATAAGAATGACTGAACAAGGAATTAGAGAAATGAAAGAAGATTTGGAAAAAAGTCTGGAAGCTCTTGCCCAAGTAAAAGCCCTTGCAATACGGGCAAAAAATGATATCATAAAAAAATCTTCTGATGCTGAAGATTATGAAAATAAAGCGTTTCTACTCATGTCAAAAGCTCAAAAAGGCGAGCTGGATGCAATACAAGCAGAAAAATTAGCTAAAGAAGCTCTTTCTCTTAAAGCTCATCTACTTTCTGAAGTAGAAATTCTCAATGGTGAGAAAATTCAGCATGAAAATGCTGTTGATGAAATGCAAAAAAATGTTGAAATATTAAAATTTAATATCAACAAGTGGGAAAACGAATTACGCATTTTAAGAGCCCGTGTAAAAGTAAGTAAAGCTACAAAAGAAGTAAATAAACAACTTGCTCAAATTGATAACAACAGCACCATCAGTATGTTAGAAAAAATGAAAGAAAAAGTTACAGAAGAAGAAGCCTTAGCAGAAGCTTACGGAGAATTGGCTAACCAAAATATTTCTATTGATGAAGAAATAGACCGTGCTATAGGCAAAGACTCTTTAAAAGTAAACAATGATTTAGATAACATAAAAAAAAGGTTAGGGATGGAATAAATCCGAATTCAAAACCAACTTTATAATCTGAAACTAACCTTGTCATGACTGAATTGCTACATTCTTTTTTCTACCCTTTATCTAATGCCATCATGAGTGGTTTTATGATAGTTATACTTATCTACTGGCTGTTCTCTTTTCTTGGAATAGGATTAGGTGAATTGGATTTTGGGACAGATTTCGGGACAGATATAGACTCGGATATTGATGTAGATACTCATGTAGAAACAGACACCCAGCCGGATACAAATTATCATGGAAAAGCTTCTTCTTATCCAGAATTAGACGACAACCATGTTACACATGAAAATGAAGGAGACGGCCTATTTATACGTTTTTTAAAATTCATGAATGTCGGAAAAGTTCCTTTTATGCTAATTTTATCTACTTTAAAATTTTTTACCTGGGTAGGTTCTTTAATTACCACTCAATTTACCCCCATAGGAAACTGGGGCTGGAAATCAGTTTTTATTTTAATTCCTTGTTTTATTGTCGGAGCAGTTCTTACTAAATATGCGACTAATCCACTGGCACGTTTTCTTTCCAAAACCGGATACCAAGGTGAAGAAAGAACCGAATTTCTTGGAAGATCCGGACGAATGATATCTACTATTTCTAAAGATAAGATAGGAAGCGCAGAATTTATTATTGAAAAAAATCCGATACGTCTCAACGTAATCAGCCAAAGCGGTGAGGAAATTAAATATGGAGAATCAGTAATGATTACAGATGAAACTCAAGATAAAAAATTTTATTACGTTACCAAAGAAGTTACTATTGATCAAAATTAATCATATATAATATCAACATTTAAAAACATTTAATATTATGGGAATAGGAGGCATAATCGCTGTCATTGTCGGAACTTTTATGTTCATTATTTTATTATCTTTAGCCATACTCGCATCATTTTACAAAAAAATTCCTCAGGGAAAAGCCATTGTAAGAACCGGGGTTGGAGGAACTAAAGTTGCTTTTAACAAGGGAATTTATGTGATTCCTGTCTTTCACAAAATGGAAATTATGGATATTTCCGTTAAAAAATTACAAATTGAAAGGATGGAACAAGACGGATTAATCTGTAAAGATAACATCCGGGCTGATATAAAAGTGGCCTTTTTTATTCGGGTAAACAAATCGGTAGACGATGTCATTAACGTAGCTCAGACCTTGGGCTGTGAAAGAGCCAGTGATGTGGCTACTCTAAGAAATATTTTTGAAGCGAAATTTTCAGAAGCATTAAAAACCGTAGGTAAAAAATTTGAATTTATTGAACTTTATGAAGCCCGTCGCGAATTTAGAGATGAAATTCTGAATATTATTGGTACCGATCTTAACGGCTACAATTTAGACGATTGTGCCATTGATTATTTGGAACAAACCAATTTGAATTTTCTAGATCCTCAAAACATCTTGGATTCAGAAGGAATTAAAAAAATTACCGAGTTAACCGCAAATCAAAATATCAATGCCAACCTAATTCGAAGAGATGAGCAAAAAACCATAAAAAAACAAGACGTAGAGGCCCGTGAAGCCATTCTTGAATTAGAAAGACAATTAGCTGAAAAGGAAGAAAAACAAAAAAGAGAAGTAGATAACATTAAAGCAAGAGAAGAAGCTGAAATACTAAAAGTACGCGAAGAAGAAAGGTTAAAGGCTGAAACCGTACGTATTACTACCGAAGAAAGTTTGGCTGTACAAGAAGAAAACAAACTCCGTCAAATTATTATTGCCGCTAAAAACAAAGAGAGAACTAACGCGGTAGAAACAGAAAGAGTAGAAAAAGACCGAGCACTCGAACAAACCGAAAGAGAAAGAATTGTTACCCTTGCTCAAATTAACAAAGAAAAAGTAGTAGAAGAAGAAAAGAAAAATATTCAGGATGTAATCCGAGAAAGAGTACAATTGGAAAAAGGTGTGGTTGAAGAACAACAAAATGTAAAAGACATAGAAGTGCTACGTGAAGTAGAACGTCAGAAACAAGCCGGTATTACCTTGGCAAGCCAACAGGCAGAAGAAAAATTAATTAAAACTGTAAAAGAAGCAGAAGCATTAAAACAAGCAGAGGAACAAAAAGCCCAACAATTACTTATTGATGCTGAAGCCCAAAAAGAAGCTGCGGTTAAAAACGCTGAAGCCAGAAAAACCTTAGCCGATGCACAGGCACGAGAAGATGCTACCTTAGGTTTAGCTGAAGCAGAAGTAATTAAAGCCAAAGCAGAGGCTGATGAACAAAAAGGAGTTGTAGAAGCTAACATTATAGAGAAAAAAGCCAAAGCGGAAGCTATCAGCATTGAATTAAAAGCAGAAGCTAAGCGAAAAGAAGGTTTAGTGGAAGCAGAAGTAACCCGCGAAAAAGCTTTGGCATCTGCAGAAGGAGAAGCCAGCATTATTGAAAAAACCTCTGTGGCCGAAGCTACCGGTATTCAGGCAAAAGCCGATGCCAAACGTAAAGAAGGTTTAGCAGAAGCGGATGTCATTAAACAAAAAGCTCTATCTGAAGCAGAAGGAATTCATGAAAAAGCCGAGGCTATGAAAAAATTGGATGGAGTGGGAAAAGACCATGAAGAGTTTAAGTTGAAATTACAAAAAAACAAAGAGGTAGAACTGGCTCAAATCCATATACAAAAAGAAATTGCACAAGCGCAAGCATCTGTATTATCCGAAGCTATGAAGTCTGCTAAAATTGACATCGTAGGAGGAGAATCTACTTTCTTTGAAAATATAATTAATCAGATTTCAAGAGCCAAAGGATTCGATAAACTGGTTAATGAAAGTGAGACTATAACAGAAATTAAAGAGGCTTTACTTGGAAATGGTAGAGAAGGCGATTTATATGAACGAATACGAAACTATGCCGATAAACTGAATATTTCATCCGAGGATATCAAAAACCTGAGCATTGCTTCCCTTATATTCAAGATGCAACAAAATGCAGGAAGTGAAGACCAAAGCGTTTTAGCTAACTTATTTACCTTAGCTAAAACCCTGGGTATATCTAATAAAAAATTAGGATAACCAAATGAAAAATATCCTATTTATTTTGTGTATAGCTTTATGGGGCCATACATGTAAAGCTCAAATTATAAAAGAAGAATGCATAACTGTATATGACTCAGTTAGAGAGCGTAAAATACCCTTTGCTATATATTATGATACGTCTATACCCAGAGGTATAGTTATTTTTAATCACGGGTATACAAAAAATTATGGTGGAAGTTATAAATCTTACAAAAAACTCAATAAAAAAATTGCCTCTTTAGGTTACTATGTCATAAGCATTCAGCATGAATTGCCTACTGATGAATTACTCGCTATGGAAGGAAATTTATATCTAACCCGTATGCCTAACTGGAAGCGCGGAGTAGAAAATATATCTTTTATTCGGAAAGAACTCATGAAACTTAAACCCGAACTTCCATGGAATAATTTAATTATTGCTGGACATTCCAATGGAGGAGACATGACCATGTTGTATGCCCGAGAGTATCCGGAACAAATCACCAAAGCTATTTCACTGGATAATCGCAGAATGCCAATACCCAGAACTTCCAAACCGGAAATCTATTACCTGAAAGCCTACGATTTCCCTGCGGATGAAGGAGTACTACCAACGCCAGAAGAAGAAAAGAAATTCGATATTCACATAATTAAATTTCCAACCATTAAGCATAATGGCATGGGAGATCAGGAATTGGTAATAGAATGTGTGGAAAATATATTGAAATAAATTATTATGTTAAACATACATGAAATACTAATTCTTTCAGAAGAATTATAGGAGAATATTAAAATGAAAAAACGAATTTAAATTCTCAATTTATTTAATTTCTATTCTTTTGTATTAAAGCAAAAGAATAGAAAGAATATTTAGCAAATATAAATAAACAATTTGTTTATCAAATTATGGCAGAATTAGACGAAAATAAAAAAACGGATTCTCTAGATTCCGGTACTTATGAAATAATAAAAAAGAGACTTCAAAGCCAAAAAGAAGACCTCACCACACGTTTAGGAAAACTAAATAACGCCAGAAAAGAAGTTTTCAATTCTGTAGAATTTACTTTGGCGGCTAATCAGCGGATTACTACCGAAAATAACTGTACAGCCCGAGGAATCATTGCAGTAGGCGACCTTTGTTTGTTTGCCTATAATGTTCATTTTGGATTACGAACAGACATCCAATTAAGCGATGTTTTTAGTATCTATTCTTTTGATGCAGAACAAACTCATCAATTTATTCCTCAATCGTTAGACTTGATTAACGATGAAACCTTCATCAACGATTATAAAAACTTATATCAATACTACCGGGATTCTATATTTTCTCGATTCCGAAGGACGGAAAATTATTTATACATGATTTTCCAAACCAGTAAGAATATAGATGATTTGAAAGCCTTTAAATGGTTGGTCAAAGACGATAAACTGATTTATCAGGACGATCGAAGCATTCATGAAGTTCAAAAAGCTCAACAATACGAATTTAAATGGATAAAAACCTCGCTAGACAACCGCAGGCTGGGAATACATCCTCACATCTCTATTCAGGATAAAGTTTTTATAGAAGCCATCAACGGTGATATTACCTTTAAAATTGAAGATAATACTGATACCGGAAAAGGGATTTATTCCGAAACCGTAGAAAACAAAGATCAACAACTAGATGATGCTGAATATTACTATGCCGATTTAGGAAATTTTATCCTTATACGGATTAAACCTTATCAGGAAAATTTCCGTGCCTTTATTTTCAATAATAAAACCAAGGAAGTTCTTAATATTCCAACCCTGAATGAAACAGGAATCTTACTACCCGACAATCAAGGGATTATATTTGCTAATGGCTATTATTTGCAAAGCGGAGAATATAAAATATTTGAAAGCGAATTAACAAATTTGGAATTTGTACGACGAATACCCTCTGCCAATGGTGAAGATTATCTTTTCATTTTCTACCATAATGAAAAGAATATTTATGTACTCATGTCTTACAACATCATCAAACAACAAGTGGAAACTCCTATTATCTGTAATGGATTTACCCTGTTTAAAAACGGAAAACTTATCTATTTTCGTTCAGAAGAGGAAGCAGTAAAGCATCATGTAGTACAGATCTGGCAGACTCCGTATCAGTCAGAAATTGTTGAGAACCGAGAAAAAAAAGATAACGAACTTTATAAAATAGGTAACAAAGATATTGTCAAAGCTATGGCAGAATGTCAGGAAGTCATTAACCTTATAAGTAAAGAAGATTCTTATGAAGGATTATATGGCGATATTTCCAAAAAAGCTAATGATATAATCGATTCCTTTTTCTGGATTACAAATCCTTCTGCTTTTCAATTGTCAGAACCATTAAAACAAATTAAATCTATTGCGGATACGGCGGTTGATGAATTTGAAAAAGTCCAACAACAAAGAAAAAATGCTTCACAGGTACTTAATGAAATCACCGAAAAAGTTGAGAAGCTTTTATTTAGCATAAAAAACACTAAAGGTGATACCTTGGAAAATCTGGTGAAATTATTGGCTGAAAACCGAAAGTTACAAGGAGAAGTTACGGAAATGGGGAACGTAAAATATATAGATCTGGAAAAAATAGACGTCTTAAAAGGTAAGTTGAATAAAAGTAATCATACGCTTTCAGACCAAACCGTTGAATTTCTTTTATTAGATGAGGCATTAGCTCCCTATGAAAACAAAGTACAAGATGAACATAAAAGAGTAGAAAAAGTTACTAAAGTAATAGACGGACAAAAAGTAGAAGAAAACTGTAAATTAGTATCTTCCGAACTGGAATTGCTGATAGATATACTTAACAGTTTAAAAATTGAAGATACTACCCAAACTACTAAAATTATTGAAAAAATCTCTGTAATTTTTGCTTCCCTAAATGAAGTTCGTACCCTGCTTAAACGAAAACTTGATTCTTTAAAAAGTAGTGAAGCCATAGCTGAATTTCATGCACAACTTACGTTGTTGGACCAAAGTATTATGAATTTTCTGGAACTATCCTCTTCTCCAGAAAAATGCGATGAATACTTTACAAAAGTAAGCGTACAGATTGAAGAAATGGAAAGTAAATTTGCAGATTTTGAAGAATTTATTACCGAAATTGCCGATAAACGAGAAGAAGTAAGCAAAGCTTTTGATTCCAAAAAAGCACAACTCATAGAGCAAATTAACAAACGAACTACATCTTTAGAGCAAATTGGTCTTCGTATACTAAAAAATATTGAAACTAAAGCAGGTTCATTTAAGTCCAAAGAAGAAATACAGGCATTTTTCTCTACGGATTTGATGATTGATAAAGTACGAAAGCTTGCCTTAGAATTAAAAGAACTGGGAGATGTTTCCAAAGCTGAAAATCTGGAAAATAGTTTAAAAACATCTCTGGAAGATAGCCTTCGTACCCTTAGGGACAAAAAAGATTTGTTTGTAGACGGTGATAATATCATAAGCCTAGGAAACTACAAATTTGCTGTAAACTTTCAGCCTTTGGATTTAACTATAGTCAGAAGAAACAATCTGCTTTATTACCACCTTACCGGTACCAGTTTCTTTTATGAAATAGAAGAAGATACAATGTATAAATATCGCACTCTTTGGGAGCAAGAAGTAGTTTCGGAAAATTCTAAAGTATACCGAGCAGAATATTTAGCCTACCAAGCTTTTCAGGAAAGTTTGAAAAATAAAAATTTTGACCCTGAAAACTATATAAAACTAAAAACCGAACAGAGCTATGCAGAGTCCTATTTAAAAGGTGTGCATGATTTTGATGCTTTGGAAATATATAAATCGTTGCACCAGCTTCATACGAATTTAAAAACCTTAACCTACTCTCCTTCCCTGCGTGCTGTAGCCCAATTATTCTGGAACAGCCTAACTGAAGAAGATACAGATAAGCTGAATAAACTTATCACCTCTGCGAGCTATGTGTTAAAAGTTTTTCCGGAATCCGAAAATTACAACTATGTTATTCAACGAATACAAGAAAAGTTCGAAAAATGGAATCGCTCATTTTCCGAATTGGAATTTTCATCTGAAATCCTTGCTGAATACTTGTTTAAAGAATTTTCAAAATCTCCGTTTTTTGCAAAAAGTATTCAGGCTGATACCTTAAAAAAAGATTTTTTGCATTACCTGAAAGCTCAAAATGCAATTAGCATTTTTGAAGCTGATTGCAACGATGCTTCAATGGAACCGGCTGAACGGTTTCACCTGATACAAAACTGGTTGGTTTCTTATATCAATCTATCCGATACCTATTCGGCTTTTGATAAATATATTGAAGAAGCCTGTTGTTTACTTATGTTTGAAAAAGATAACGCTTATCCTATATTGGAATATCCGGATCACTTAACTATTAATACTTTAAAAGGAAGCCATCCGGTTATAGAAAAAAATCTTTATACACTCGATTACCATCAGTTTATACATAAACTGAAAATGTTTTCAGAAATCAGTGTTCCTGAATTTCAGGAATTTTCACAAGCCAAAGAGCAGTTGTTAAATCAGTACAAAAAATCCCTGAAACTCAATGAACTTCAACCCAAAGTTCTGACTTCTTTCGTCAGAAATAAACTGATTAATGAAGTGTATTTTCCGCTGATCGGAGCTAACATGGCTAAACAAATCGGTGTTGCTGGTGACAATAAAAGAACCGCACGAATGGGGATGCTTTTACTGGTTTCTCCTCCGGGTTACGGAAAAACCACCCTGATGGAATATCTGGCTAAATCGCTGGGGTTAAATTTTGTAAAAATTAATGGTCCTACCATTGGTCACTCTATAACTTCTATAGATCCAAATGAGGCTAAAACCTCCGGAGCAAGGGAAGAACTGAAAAAAATTAACCTTTCTTTTGAAATGGCTGACAATGTAATGCTCTATCTGGACGATATTCAGCATTGTAGTGCCGAATTCCTTCAAAAATTCATTTCTCTGGCAGACGGACAAAGAAAAATGGACGGAACTTTTAACGGTGAGAGTAAAACCTATGACTTAAGGGGGAAACGTTTTTGTATTGTAATGGCCGGGAATCCATACACGGAAAGCGGAGAAAAATTCCAGATTCCGGATATGCTTGCCAACCGGTCAGATGTTTATAACCTCGGAGATGTTATTGGTAGCACCGAAAATCTGTTCAAACTTAGTTTACTGGAAAATTCCATTGCTGAAAATACCTATTTACAAAAGCTATGCAGCCGCAGTTTTGATGATTTCTATCAACTGATTTCTTATATAGAAACAGGAAATGAAGAATTATTAAATCTTGAAGGAAATTATTCTAATCAGGAAATTGAGGAGTTTATATCGGTATTGAAAAAATGTATGCAAGTACGTGAAATAGTGATGAAAGTAAATCAGAATTATATCCAGAGTGCTGCCATGGATCATGCCTACCGTACGGAACCTGCTTTTAAATTACAAGGATCTTACCGGGATATGAATAAAATGGTAGGGAAAATTGTTCCATTGATGAATGAAGATGAGGTGCAGGAACTGATTATGACTCATTATGAAAACGAATCGCAGACCTTAACCTCTGATACGGAAGCCAATTTACTGAAATTGAAAGAGCTTATGAAGGTATTAACCCCAGAGGAAACGAAACGTTGGACCTCAATTAAAGAGATTTTTGTTAAAAACAACAAGCTCGGAGCTTTAACGCAGGATAATCAGGTAGGACAGGTAATTGCCCAGTTAATGGACTTTAATGTAAATCTGGAAGGGATTGTGAATGTACTGAACGTAAACGGAAAGAAAAAATAAATGTTTATTATCGAACTTATCCTTTAACTCTTTTTTGAAATAGCTTTAAGTAGCTTTGGAGTTTGTTTTTCTTGTTAATAGGAAAGAAGATGTTTTATGCAGAACTAAAAGATTCTGTTATTTATAATATACCTATTAGTTTACTTTGTCTTATACTATTTATTATTATATGTATAAAATATATTTATCTATCATATTAAACACCTCAATAATTACTTATTGAGGTGCTTGTTTTTTATCTAATTCTTCTTATATTTATCTGACAATACACTGTTTATATGAATCGAATTATTTTAATTGGAAATGGCTTTGATTTAGCTCATGGTATGAAAACCAGTTATGGAGATTTTATGGATTGGTTTTGGATGCCTAAGGCCACTGAAATCCAAAATAGAATTCATAAATGTGAATATTTTCAACTTACAAATATAGGTGGTGATGAAAATAACATAAAACTTGATTTTACAAATTGTAAAAATTATTCCGATATTAAAAATGTAATTAAAAGTCAAAGAGTTGCTATTAATTTTAAAAATAAATTTTTAGAACAAATTACTGAAAAGCAATATATCCAAAATTGGGTAGATATTGAAAATGAATATTATCAACTTTTAAAAGATATAATGACTGAAAAAGAAAAATTCTATTCAATTTCAGAACTAAACTCAGATTTTGAAAAAATAAAAAATGAGTTAGAAAAATATTTGACTGAAGAACAAAAAAAATTTGATAGAACAAGACATGAAGATTTAATTATTTCTATTTCAAAAAAGATACATTCTAATTTTATTGTTGATGATTTTATACAAAAAACTAAATATTCTTTTTCTGAATATAGTAAAATTCCTAATGAAATCCTATTTTTAAATTTTAATTATACTAATACAGACTCATTATATCATAAAATTAAATACACAAATCCTAATATCATTATCAAATCTATTCATATACATGGTACTCTTAATTCTCCTGCTAACCCTATTATCTTTGGTTTTGGGGATGAACTAGATGAAGAGTATAAAAAAATTGAAAACCTCAATAATAATGAATATTTGGAAAATATAAAGTCTATCAAGTATTTGGAAACAGATAATTACAAAAGGCTATTGGAAATTGTAAATAGTGATGAGTATCAAATATTTATTTTTGGACATTCTTGTGGAAATTCAGACCGAACCCTCTTAAATACTTTATTTGAACATGAAAATTGTGTTTCGATAAAGCCTTTTTATTATTTAAAAGAAGATGGAACGGATAACTACAGCGATATGGTAAGAAATATTTCCCGAAACTTTAATAATAAAGCCATTATGAGAGATAAAGTAGTTAATAAAAAAGATTGTGAACCTTTGGCTTAATAGGATGTAAAAAAAAAGGTTCCCAATAGTTGAAATATTTTCAGAAGTTTTTTTCGGTTTATATCTTAAAAAGCTGTCAGAACTAACCTTTATAGATAATAATATTATTAGATTTATAGAATAAAAAAAGGCAAAGAAAAATTACAACTGACAAAAAATGTATGGAATAATCAGATCTTAATGTGTATTTCTTTAGTTTTTACTGTAAATAGCGAATGGAGAAATCGGAATCAATTTATTAACGGACAAAAATTATTGGGAAATGAAAATCGGGAGTTTCAATAAAATGAACTGATACAAAAACGATATACCAATATTAATCATTTCGCTATTTCCGAATCATAGCGGAAATTATGTATTTATTACCACCTTTATATTAATATTTATGTATGTAAATTTTAATTCGATGGGTTTTTATTTCTATTTTATTACCCAAATATGAACAAATATTCAGTACATTTATCTATAATATAAAAAGAATGGAGAACGAATTAAAAAAACTAGCCCGCCAGTTAAGTTGCCCTGAAGGAGAAAAAGGCAAAAAACTTGCTGAAAAAATGAATCTGAATAATTTACCAGTAATACTTAATGGATATTCTAATTTACAGATCCAAAATAATGATCATATTCTTGAATTGGGATACGGAAATGGTGGATTATTAGGCTATATTTTATCCTTAGCTAAAGATATTCGATATACAGGACTGGAAATCTCCCCTACTATGCATGAAGAAGCTATTTCTTTTAATAGTGTTTATATACAGGCTGGTTTGGCTCAGTATTTCCTATTTGATGGATTGTCAATTCCTCTAGAATCTCAAACTTTTGATAAAATTATAACAATAAATACCCTATATTTCTGGAAAAATCCTATATTTTTACTTAAAGAAATTGTCAGGGTATTAAAAACAAATGGTCATTTTTGTTTAACTTTTTGTGATAAATCTTTTATGGAAAAGTTACCTTTTACCAAAAATGAATTTCAATTATATGATGTTAAAGCTGTAAAAGATTTAATCTTAGGTTTACCCTTTGAGCTTATTCAGGAAGATCATAAGCAAGATAAAAGTATAAGCAAAACAGGAATTTTAACTGATCGCGAATTTATGAGTTTAGTTTTTAAAAAAATAAATGAATAAAAAATATTACATAATGCTTAATTAATTAAGCATTATGTAAAAAAGTTACCAGATGAATTTCCTATGATAAATGGTCTTATTTGAAAGTCCTTTTTTATCCTAAAAAATATAAACTGATTGAATTATTTTTTTATGTTTAAAAAAACTTCCGGTAGCCTATGAATAATATCCTGCGCAGTCATAGCTTCCTGAGAGTATTTTTTTGCTGCATAATCTCCTGCTTTACCATGAATATATACTCCTAGTTGGGCAGCAATTTGAGGAGCATATCCTTGGGCTAAAAGACCTGTTATCATTCCTGTTAATATATCGCCACTTCCTCCTTTAGCCATTCCGGCATTTCCTGTGATGTTATAATAACATTTACCTTCGGGAGTTAACACAGCTGTTCTATGACCTTTCAAAACAATAATAATATTATATTTATTTGCCATTTCACGGGCAAGTTCACATTGCTCTAAAGAATCTTTCGAATCACCAAATAACCTTGCAAACTCAACAGGATGAGGAGTTATAATAGAATTTTTAGGTATAAGGTTTAGCATTGACTTATTTTCTGAAATAATATTAAGTGCATCGGCATCTAATACTGCAGGAGTTTGGATTGACTTTAATAATTCTTCTAATGCTACTTTTGTTAATTTTTCTTTACCTAAGCCCGGTCCAATACCAATAGTTGTCTTTTCTGTAGATATTTTTATTTCAGTAATTAATTTTTCATCTCCTCCAGAAATAAACATAGCTTCTGGAGCTAATGTCTGAAGTATTGAATATCCACAATTAGGAGCTATAGTAAATACTATTCCTGCACCTATTTTTAAAGCTGCCCGAGTTGATAAGGCTATAGACCCTATTTTTCCGTAACTTCCTCCAATTAATGCTACTTTGCCATAATTCCCTTTGTGACTAAAAGGATCTCTTGGTTTAAAGTTATCAGAAACGCTTTTTGAAGAAATAATGTAATTATTTGTTTCTTCATCCTGTATGAATTTTGAATTTAATCCTATATCTAAAATAAATATTTTACCGGCATATTGGGCACTTTCTACATGTAAAAATGCTCTTTTATAAAATTGAAAACTCAAAGTTACATCTGCTTTAAATATAGTTTGATCTTCAGAAGGTAAACTATCTGAAAATAATCCAGATGGAATATCTATAGATATTTTCTTCCCTTTAATATGATTAAGCTTCTGAATAATTTTCTGAGTATTTCCTTCTAAAGGTTTGTTTAATCCTGTTCCGAATAATGCATCTATTATAACTATTTTTTTATTTTCTTGTTGGATTTCAAAATCATCATTTTCTAAAAAAGATACGGAATCAGGATATTTATCAAAATTAATTTGAGCATCAGTAGAAAAATTTGAAGATGATTGTATAACAAAAGTTTCAACCTTATAATTTTCTTCTAATAATAGCCGAGCTATAGCTAAACCATCGCCTCCGTTATTTCCTTTTCCACAAAAAACATAATATGTATAATTAGCTGAGAACTGAGACTTAATCCATTCAAAACAAGCTAAAGCCGCTTTCTCCATTAATTCTATTGATGAAATTTCGTCGTTTTCTACAGTATATTGGTCACATTGCCTTATTTGTGACGTATTAAATACTTTCATTTAATAATTTTTTATAATGTTAATAATTTAATTATCTAAAATAAATCTCCAAGGTTTATTTTTCCATATATCTCCTGCATATTCTATACCAATTCTTGGAGTTGATATATATGAGGGTTTAATTAAAGAATCTTCTATCCATATTCTATATGAACTCACTAAATCTTCACCATAAAAACTTTTATCCAACTCCAATAATTTACCAACGCGACCCGGACCTGAACATCCTTGTACTCCCCTTATTAATACTGCTTGAGGACAATTTTTCTCACCAGTTACTATATTTAATAACCAATGCATTCCATATATTAAGTACACATAAACCTTGCCACCTTCCTCATACATTATTTCTGTTCTTTTTGTTCTTCCTTTGCTGGCATGACATGCTAAATCTTCTTCTCCTATATATGCTTCTGTTTCAGAAATTATATATTTTTGTGTTTCTCCATTATCGAAAACACGAACTAAATATTTGCCTAATAAATTTTGTGCTAAGAATAGAGCTTGTTGTAAAAAATATTCCTTATCAATTCTTCGATTCATAAAAATGATTGCAAAAATACAAAAAGCTGCCCAAAAGGACAGCTTTTTATTTATAATATTCTAATTTCTATTACAATTGAGGACCAGCTTTAACTAGATTTTTACCTTCTTCATTAGTTGCAAATTTTTCAAAATTCTTAATGTATCTTGATGCTAAGTCTTTTGCTTTAACATCCCATTGAGATTTATCTGCATAAGAAGATCTTGGATCTAAAATATCTGATACGTTATCTAGTTTTGTAGGATATTTAAGATTTAAATAAGGGATTTTATCTGTTGGGGCTTTTTCTATTGATCCATCTATAATTGCATCTATAATTGCACGTGTATCTTTTAATGATATTCTTTTTCCTGTACCATTCCATCCGGTATTTACCAAGTATACTTTTGTATTATGCTCTTTCATTTTTTGTTCCAATGTTTTTGCATAAACGGTTGGGTGTAGAGATAAGAATGCTTGCCCAAATGCTGCTGAAAAGTTTGGAGTTGGTTCAGTAATACCTCTTTCAGTTCCAGCTAATTTAGAAGTATATCCTGA
Source organism: Apibacter adventoris (assembly GCF_002964965.1). Lineage (NCBI taxonomy): Bacteria > Pseudomonadati > Bacteroidota > Flavobacteriia > Flavobacteriales > Weeksellaceae > Apibacter > Apibacter adventoris. The sequence goes on along the minus strand of NZ_PSZN01000005.1, from coordinate 86,103 downwards.
AATGAAGTAATATTTAGCTTGTTCAGAATCTAGTATAGATACTGGTGGCAATACACCAAATGCATCAGCAGACAAATAGATAATTTTACTTGCATGTCCAGCTTTTGAAGGCAGAACTATTTTATTAATATGATAAATTGGGTAAGAAACACGTGTATTTTCAGTGATGGATTTGTCAGCAAAATCTGCTACTCCATTTTTTACCACTACATTTTCTAATAGTGCATCTCTTCTGATAGCTCCCCAGATATCTGGTTCTTTTTCTTCACTTAGGTCAATTACTTTAGCGTAACATCCTCCTTCATAATTAAATACTCCATTAGAATCCCATCCATGTTCATCATCACCAATTAAGTATCTTTTAGGATCTGCAGACAAAGTAGTTTTTCCTGTTCCTGATAAACCAAAGAATACAGCTACATCGCCTTTTTCTCCTACATTAGCTGAACAGTGCATAGAAGCTATTCCTTTTAATGGGTTGTAATAGTTCATTATAGAGAACATTCCTTTTTTCATTTCTCCACCATACCATGTTCCACCAATAATCTGAATTCTTTCTGTTAAGTTAAACATTACAAAGTTTTCAGAGTTTAATCCTTGACTTTTCCAATTAGGATTAGTTGTTTTGGAACCATTCATAACAATGAAATCTGGTTCTCCAAAATTATCTAATTCATACCCATTAGGACGAATAAACATGTTAGTCACAAAGTGTGCTTGCCATGCTACTTCCATGATAAAACGAACTTTCATACGTGTATCTAAATTAGTTCCGCAGAAAGCATCAACCACATATAGTTTTTTACCTGATAATTGATCTGTAACTAATTTTTTACATGAATCGAATATTTCTTTTGTTGTTTCATGGTTATTTTCCCACCAAACATTATCTTGGGTTGTCGCATCTTTTACAATGTATTTATCTTTAGGAGACCTACCTGTAAATTCTCCTGTTTTAACAGAAACAGAACCTAAAGAAGTTAATTCTCCTTTTTCAAAACCTTGAGCATCTGAACTCATCTCATCTTGGTATAACTTTTCATATCCTGGATTACGAATAATTTCTTTAACCCCTGTAATGCCAAGTTTTTCTAATGATTTTTTTATTTGTTCCATAATTTAAAATTGTAAATACGTTTATTATTTTTTACCTTAACAAAGGTACTAATTTAATCAATACTGTTATTTTCAATGTATATGATATTATTCACACTTATAAAGCATTATTATTTATCATTTTTTACTATGTAATAAAAAATTTAGTTTATACATAATTAAGTTTTTTATATTTTATTATTTATATATAAACAAATTTTCTTATTGTTATTACAGCTAAAATAAAATAAAAAGCAGTGACACCCCAAAGCTGGAACCATACAGATTTCACTTCTTCAAAAGTAGCTCCAAATTGAGTTATTTCTAAAAAGCCTTTTACACCTAACGTAGTGGGTATAAAATATGATATGCATTTAATCCATTCAGGAAATGCGATTGTAGGCCAAGAAACCCCACATAAAAATAATGACGGTATGGAAAAAATTGTAATAACCATTAAGGCATCTTCACGATGTTTAAAAAAATTTAATAATGTAAATCCTAAAAATGTAACACTTAAAATAAATGGTACTAGAAATAATAATGCTTCAAATGGATTTCCTCTTATAGGAAAAGTGAACCATTTCATAACAAATCCTATAATAATTATAATTATAAATAGAGATATAAGAAAATAAACGGATCCTCTAGCTAAAACTACTATTATACTTCCTAATCGTTTTTTTGCTAAAGGAAATAAATTATTCAATTTATTTCTTTCTCTTTGAGTACCCGACATAGTACCCATAGCTGATAACTGTAATATTTGCAAGGCTATTAAAAAAACCATAGGCATTAAAAAAGTTCCATAACCACCATTTATATTATATAATGGATAACTAATCCCTTTCACTGGCTGAGTTACACTAATTGCCTGATCTTTGGTTAGACCTTGAGACATCATATTTTTTATTCCTATCTGATAACCAAATGATTTGATTGTGGTTACAGCGGATATATATAATTGTTTATAATAAAGCATGTAGGAAGCATCGCAATAAATCGATATGCTAGGATGGTTATTTTTCTGCAAATCTCTGGAAAATTGTTGTGGTATTAATATTATACCTCTTATTTCACCTTTTTTCAATCTATCCTGAGCATCTAATAAGTTTATTGATTTATAATCTAAGTCTAACTGCGGAGTAGCTTCCAACATACGGGTTATTTCATGACTTACAATTGATTGATCTTGATCTACAATAGCCGCAGGCATTTTAGTTATTATTTCATTAGAATACATATATGAATAAAAAATAACTATCAATACAGTTGTAAATAAATAAGTACTCAATACTGCTTTGTCCGAAGAAATTAACTTAAATTCCTGTTTAAAATATTTATAAAACTCTATCATTTCAAAGATATTTTACTTTCATAGTATGAGTCATAACAACCTTTTTTCAATAATTTAATATAAAATTTCATAGAAAACAACCCTACTATAATAAAAATACTGAACACCACTAGATATTTTATGTCGTACTGGATAGGTACTCCTCTTATGGAGTAATCTATTGTAAATCTCAAATAAGAGGTAAACGGAAAAACATAGCTAAAATATTGTATGACTACTGGTAACCCCTCTACAGGAAATGTATATCCGGCAAAAGTAAATGATATAGCTGCAGAGCCTCCTCCAAGTGTTAAAGCCGTTCTTAAACTGGAACAAAAAGAGACATATGCTAATGATAAAAACTGACAAACTATAATAAATAATATGAAATATAGGTTAGTAATAAAAAAATTTCCTTTCAAAGGAGTTCCTATATTATAAAAAACTAAAGTATTCATAAAAAAACCTATTATACTAAACAAAATAGTATAAGGTAATACTTTTCCCCAAAAAGCTACCCAAGAATTACCATTACTAGCTAAAAACAGTTCTCTTCCTTTTCTATATTTTAGTACCGAACCTAATACATAAATAGTAACAGTCATAACCATTAACTGAAAACACATTGCCATCAAAGATATACTTAGATAGTAGGAATAATTTGTAAAAGGATTATATAAAATATGTGTATCTATTCCTAAAGAAGAAAGACTTGACGCGGCTTGATAAGAAGATAATCCTTCTTTCATTAGATTATTTTGGAGTATAGAACCGGAAAATTCTCCTATAACTGCTTGAAATGCTCTATTTATAAGGCTCCCACTTAAAAGATATTCTCCGTTGTAATAACAACTTACTTTTACTTGATTGCCTCTAAAAATATCTTTTTCAAAATTAGTAGGGATAATAATAAATCCCATAGCCTCATTGGTACGTACTTTAGATTCTCCTTCTTCTTGACTATTTACATTTGATGAAATATCCAAACTCGAAGTAGAATTTAACATACGAACTAATTCCCTAGAAGTTTTAGTCTCATCCTGATCATATAAAGCTATAGGCAATTTTTGAGGTACTCCTTTATTTAAAATGCTTTTGTAATAAAAAAATAAACCTAAAGGAATTACAAATATTACAAATAACAGCCTATAATTTGTTAAAAGCTTTTTTATTTCTTCTGTAAATATAAATGCAAATCCTCTCTTCATTTATTTTCTACTTATTTAGCAGGCTTTAAATTTTTCATATTTACGAGTACTGTCATCCCGGGTCTAAATCCTTCAATTTTATTTTTAGGATATGCTTTGATTTCAAAAGTTTTCATATCAAAATCGCCCCTTGTTTTTGTAGCATTCCAAGTAGCAAAATCTCCTTGTGCAGCTATATATCTTACTTGTAGTTGCACTTTTTTGTTATTTAATGCCGGAATTGTTCCTTCAAAAGTTGATCCTTTTTTAAAATATTCCATTAATTCTTCTTTGATATTAAACACTACCCATAAATCATTTAAATCTACCAAATTCACAACCGGATAACCGGCATTTACCAGTTCTCCTCGGTTTGGAACAATTTTTAAAACTTCTGCATTGGCTGGTGATATAACTTTTGCTTCTTTCTTAGATGCTAAAACCTCATCTATAGCACCCTGAGCCTGTGTAACTTGTGCCGATGTAGCCTCTTTATCTTCTATTCTTTCTCCATTTATAGCCATTTGATAATTGGAATAGGCAGATTTTTCCTGTTCTTTGCTAGTTTTACTTTGCGTATATGCTTCATCTCTTTTTTGTGCTGAAATAACCTTATCTTTATAAAGGTTCTGCATTCGCATATATGTTTTATCTGCTAATTCAGAAGAAGCTTTTGCTTCTTGCCATACATTATAGGCATATTGTATTTGTTCTGTTCTTGAACCTTTTTTTGCTTTTCTATCTTGCGCTTCTGCAGCTTGCTTAACAGATTGTGCCTGAATTAATTTTGCGTCTAATTCCGGTGTTTCTAATATTGCTAATAATTGACCTTGTTCAACCTGATCACCTTCTTTAACTTCTATTTTAATTAATCTGCCGGCTATTTTAGGTGAAACATTAATTTCTGTAGCATCTGCCTGACCTTGTATTACTAAATCTTTAGGCCTACTCATAAACCAAAAAGCGGTTCCTATAATTCCTATAATAATTAATATACCAATTATAGTACTTAAAAACTTATTTTTCATATATTTAATTAGTTTGCATATTGCGTAAATTCATAACTTAATCCACTATACTCCAATAAATCTGCCAAATCGAGCACATAATTATATTGAGCTTCTAATTTTTGTAATTTAATTCCAGATAAATTAACCTCAGCATCTACAACATCTGTCGATGATGCTATTCCTTCTGCAAATGATCGTGAACGTACTCTTAATAATTCTTCTGCTTGAACAATTTGTATTTGTAGGTTTTGTATTTGTTCATTTTGTTTTTCTAAATCTTGATAAATTTTTTCTATCTGATTTTTTATATCCTTCTTTGCTTTTATTTCATGTAGTTCTGCACTTTCTTTTGTTACTTTAGCAGCTTTAATTTCATTTTTATTTTTAAAACCTTCAAACAAATTATAAGTTAAAGTTACTCCAACCATCCAAGGCTTTTCATTTTTCTTAGAAACTCCTACAGGATTATTATGTAATAAAACTGATTGACCGAATGCATCTATTGTAGGATAATAAGATGATTTTTTTGATTTTATTCCTTGTTCAGCTAAATCTATCTGAAGTTTAAGTTTAAGTAATTCAGGGTAATTCGTCAATGCTTTATCTTGATAATAGGCTAATGATTGTAGATTGTCTACTAAAAAAAATTGTGTGGTAAGATCAAAATTTGCTTCATCTAATTCTAATGTATTAGCTAAAGCTACTTTAGATAAACTTAAATCTTTTAGAGATGCAGAATATTGCCTGTTTGCCTCGGACACAGCAACATCTGCCTGTAATTTTTCTACAGGAGCAATAATTCCTTGTTGTTCCAATTTAGTCGCATCATATAAATGTTTGTTCATGCCTTCTAATGCCTCTTTCCTTACTAAAACCGCTTCTTCTGCTAGCTTTACCTGAAAATACCTTTCTACCAATTCAGATATGAGTTTATTTTTAGTACTTACTAATTCTTCATGTCCAATATCTGTTTTTATTTTAGATGACTCAATCAATGCATTAATTTTTCCACCGGTAAAAACCGGCCAAATAATACCTACTCCACCAAAAGCTATATCTCTTTTCAAAATATTAATATCCCAATTTCCTAAAATTTCTGGATTGGAAACTCCTAATAAATTTGAAAATTCATTTTTAGCACCATTTAAATTAGTTCCTAATTCCTTATTTAAATATAAACCTCCTCCAAAAACAGAAAGTTGAGGATAACGGTTTCCTTTAGATGCTTTCCATTCATAAGTATATGCTTCTTCTTCTTTTTGTACTGCTTTAATAAGGCTATTGTCTCTATCCATCACGGCTTGAGCTTCTGAAAAAGAAAGAGATTGTGAAGAAAGAACTCCTGAGTTTAATAAAAGTGGTAAAAAAATAAGCTTTAGTATTTTTTCATTATTAACCATATATACTTTTATTTTTATTTTATTAACTACAAATATATAATTATTTATTACATACAAAAATACTATCATTTTTTATCATTTTTTATAAAAAAAATAAATATTTTTGTTATATGATTTAATTATATATACCTATTAAAAATAAAGATCATTAATTATGCCTAAATTATTCTCATCAATAGATTTAAGAAGTATTTCTTTAAAAAACAGAATTATTATGTCTCCTATGTGTCAGTATTCTGCACAAGACGGTTTTGCTAATGAGTGGCATTTTGTTCATTACGGAAGCAGAGCTGTTGGTGGGGTAGCTGCAATAATACAAGAAGCTACAGCTGTTTCTCCTCAAGGGCGTATTACTTTTCACGATTTAGGCCTCTGGAAAGACGAACATATGATCGAGCTTAATAAAATAGTTAATTTTATACATAAACAAAATGTTCTTGCAGGAATTCAGCTATCCCATTCCGGACGTAAAGGGGGCTCATCTATTCCTTGGATGACTGATAAAAAATTAGTAGATGGATACTCTACCTGGAAAGTAGTAGCTCCTTCTTCAATAGCTTTTGAAAACAACTCAGAACCTCCTCATGAATTGTCTTTAGATGAAATAAAAATCATTATTAATGATTTCAAAGAATCTGCAGAAAGATCAGTTAAAATAGGATATGATATTATTGAACTGCATGCTGCTCATGGATATCTAATTCATCAATTTTTATCTCCTTTAAGCAATACTCGAACAGATGAGTATGGAGGGAATTTTGAAAATAGAATTCGTTTATTATTAGATATCATTAAAGTATTACAAAACATTATTCCGAAACATGTATCCCTATGGGTAAGAATATCAGCTACAGATTGGGTTGAAGGAGGTTGGACTCTGGAAGAATCCATAAAATTATCTAAAATACTTAAAACCTATAATGTAGAAGTTATAGATGTATCTAGTGGTGGAATAATTCCTCATGTCAAAATTCCGGTAAAAGCAAATTATCAGGTACCTTTTGCTCATCGAATAAAAAATGAAGCCAAAATGACCACTGGTACTGTTGGTCTTATCACTCAAGCTATACAAGCAGAAGAAATTCTTGAAAATACAGAAGCTGATCTTATAATAATAGGAAGAGAACTTCTTCGAAATCCTTATTTTCCAAGAGAAGCCGCAGATATTTTAGGGGAAGATTTTCATTATCCCCCACAATATGAAAGAGCCTGATAAGATTTTTTTATCCGTTGCCTTTAATTAGCTAAAAAAATACATAAAAAATAAAAACTTGGAAAAGTATCTTTTTGGTATTGTTTTTGTCCAAAAAATATCAATATAAGTTTTTATCACTAATTTTTTAAGATTATGATATGAAAAAAATTTTTACAATTTCTTTTTTTAATTGCTTAACGCTAATTCTATCAGCACAGTCGATTTCTTTTTTGCAGGATCAAATAAATTATGGAATAATTAATAAAGGGGCTGATGGTAAAAAAGTTTTTACATTTACCAATACAGGAAATAAACCTCTTATTATTACAAATGTAAAATCTTCTTGTGACTGTTCTGTGCCTTCTTGGACAAAACAACCTATTTTACCTGGTAAATCCGGTGAAATAACCGTAGTATATGACACAAAAATTATAGGAAATTTTTCAAAAACAATTGAAGTTTTTAGCAATGATACTAAAACTCCTCGAAAGCTTTTAAAAATTAAAGGTGAAATAAAATAATATAATAAAGATATAAAGATATGAAAAAAATAATTTTAAGTTCTGCCTTCATATTAGGAACATTTATTTTAAGTAAAGCTCAGGAATTAAAAATTACAAATTATGAAAATAATACTATAGAATATGGAAATGTTTCAAAAGGAGCTGATGGAAAAAGAATTATTACTGTTCAAAATATAGGAGATAAGCCTCTTGTTATTTCTAGTATATCCACTTCTTGTGGTTGTACGGTTCCTAAATGGACAGAAGACCCTATTGCTCCGGGAGCAACAGGTGAAATAACCGTTACTTATAATACTGCAAACCTTGGAAGTTTTCATAAAACGATTACAGTTAATTCTAATGATGTTAATAATCCATCTTTAGCCGTAAAAGTACAGGGAACTGTAATTAGTGATTAAAATTAGTTTTATATTTCTATTAAAATAAAAAAACCTGTTTTAAAAACAGGTTTTTTTATTTTATTTTTTTTTAATTATTATATTTAGGAAAATGTTTTTTGTAATTTTGTTAACAGATATATTTTATAAAATTTATATATAAATATTATAATTAATCTTTTCTGAATGAAAAAAATAGTTAACACCTTTTTAATAATTATATTTTTATTTATAATAGCCGGATGTATAATCCCCACGTTTCTTCCTAAAAATATTGAATTTGAAACTTCTCGTCAGTTTAATAATCCTGTCAGTGAGGTTTTTTTAGAATTTAATAATTTAGAAAATTATGGGTCTTGGGCTCCATTAATTAGTACTGATTCTCTTAATACTAATATTAATTATATGTTTCCATATAAAGGTATGGGAAGTAGTTTCACTTGGGTAAATAAAAAAAATAATGAAATAGGAAAAGGTGAATATAAAATATTAAAAAGTAAGATAAATACATATATTCAATCTCAAATTATTTTTGACCATATAGGGGTCATCTATTTACAAGATATTCATTTTAAATATGAAAATAACAATACACAGGTAAAATTACATCTTAAATCTGAAAATTTTTCATATTTTAATAGAATTCTGGCTTATTTTTATTTAAATCATTTGAAGGACGACTGGGAAGAAGGGCTAAATAAACTATCTTCTAAGCTTAGTAAAAATAATTTAAATACTCATGTTGGTGTAGGAGATACAGAATTTGCAGATTTTCCGGGATTACAATTATTATCTATAAAAAATGAAACTACAACGGATCCTGATGAAATATTTAATGCTGCTCATAAATCATTAAAAGAAATATCTAAATACTTAATTGACAGTTTACGATATATTCCTACAGATATAAAAAATCCTGTCCTTTATTATTCCAAATTTGATACATTAAATCATAGTGCAATATTCTATTCCGGTTATCCTATCAAATTAGATGTATTGCCAAAAAACAATACAATGTCCCTTATTTCCATTCCCGGAGGAAAAGCTATTTATACTCCTATAGAAGGAAGTTTCAATTCCATATTAAAATTCAGATATAGCTTAGATAAATATTCTAAAGAAAATGGAATCCAAATTAAACCACAATACTGGGAACAATATATAGATTTTCCCATTTCATCTCATGATGTAATTAAGGGAAATGCTTACTATCTAATTACCGAATAAACTAAATCAATTAATATTTATGAAAAGAGCATTAATAAGCGTATCAGATAAGTCTAATTTGATAGAATTTTCTAAATTTCTAATTTCTAAAGGATATGAAATTATTTCTACAGGGGGAACTTATAAATTTCTTTTAACTCATAACATCAAGGTTATAGAAATTGATGAAATTACCCATTTTCCTGAAATACTGGACGGCCGTGTAAAAACTTTACACCCTAATATACATGGTGGAATTTTAGCGTTAAGAGACAACCCTAAACATTTAGAAACCCTTAATACACATAAAATTTACCCCATAGACATGGTAGTGGTAAATTTATATCCATTTTTTAATAAATTAAATACAGGTCTTTCTGAACCTGAAATGATTGAATTTATAGATATAGGTGGCCCTAGTATGTTACGTTCAGCTGCAAAAAATTTTAACTCAGTTACAGTTGTTTCTCAAATCGAAGATTATGAATTAATTATTCAAGAAATTACAAATAATGGGAATACTACATTATCCACAAGAAAACAACTTGCAGGAAAAGTTTTTAATCTGACATCTGCATATGATGCTGCTATTTCTTCTTATCTGCTTCAAAGTGACTATCCTCATTATTTAAATGTTTCTTATGAAAAAGTTAATGATTTAAGATATGGAGAAAATCCACATCAAAAAGCTGCTTTTTATGTAGATAAAACTAAAAATGGAGCTATGAAAAACCTTGATCAACTTCAAGGAAAAGATCTCTCATTTAACAATTTCCGTGATATGGATATGGCATATAAAGTTGTTAATGAATTTTCTGAAATTGCTTGCTGTGCGGTAAAACATTCTACTCCTTGTGGGGTTGCTATCGGTAATACAGTTGCTGAAGCATATCAAAAAACTTTTGATTGTGATCCTGTTTCTATTTTTGGAGGTATTGTTGCCTTTAATCAAGAGGTCGATCAAAAAACAGCCGAATTATTAGTTCCTACATTTTTAGAAATTGTTATTGCTCCTAATTTTACTTCTGAAGCACTGCAAATATTCAGCAAAAAGAAAAATTTAAGAATCATTAAAGTACAAAATCCATTGGCTGACACTATTGAATTTGTGAAAGTAGATGGAGGATTATTAATCCAAGATACAGATAGGTCTTTCTCTTCAGATTTTCAGCAGGTAACTCATTCTTTTCCTACAAAAGAAGAAATGGAAGATCTTATTTTTGCACAAAAAATAGTAAAACATGCTAAATCTAATGCAATCGTTGTTGCTTCTGGTAAACAAGCTTTAGGTATTGGCTCAGGCCAAACCAATCGTATCTGGGCGGCTCAACAGGCAATTCAAAGAGCCAAAGAAAAGAAAACAAAAAATCTGGTACTAGCTTCTGATGCATTTTTTCCCTTTAGAGATGTAGTAGATACTTGTGCTGAAAACGGAATTAAAGCTATCATACAACCTGGAGGATCCATAAGAGATAACGAAAGTATAGAAGCTTGCAATGAATATAATATTCCTATGGTATTTTCAGGAATACGTCATTTTAAACATTAGAAATTAAAAAAATAGAAAGCTTAAAAACAGGAATTAATAATTTATTTATTGTATAAAAATTCATTCCTTTATTTATATTTTAATTATTCAAAAGTTATACTCTAATTTTCTTTAATTTTTACATATTAAAAGATAAATTACATATTAATCAGATAAATATCTATTTACCATCTCAAAATTAATATATGTTAAGTTTAGTTTTTTAAAAATTCTAAATTCATTTAGTTTTTTTATGATATCTTATGAATCTAAATAAGCTGTTTGTAATAATAAATAAGGGCTGCTAAAAAGCAGCCCTTATTTATTATTAAAAATTTTACGAAGTTAAATAATTGATATTATTTTCCTTCTTCCATTTTTCTTTTTAATTCTTGTAATTCATCAAGATCTCCTAAGGTTGATTTCTCAACATTCTGATTTTGAGATTTAATTTGTTTTTCATTATCTTCTCGGCTTTCTTCTTCACGGAAAGTCCCTGTATGAGAAACAACAACTCTTTTGATCTCTTTGTTGAATTCTATAACTTTAAAATCAGCTTCTTCTCCTTTTTTTATTTTTGAACCATCTTCTTTTTCTAACAATCTTGATGGGCAAAATGCTTCAACATCTGCATCTTCAAACTGCACAGTAGCACCTTTATCAAATGACTGAGCTACTATTCCTTTATGCACTGTTCCTTCTGCATATTTGTTTTCATAATTATCCCAAGGATTATCCGTTAATTGTTTATGACCTAAACTTAGTCTTCTTGCTTCTGTATCTAATTCAAGAACTACAACATCTAAAACGTCTCCTACAGCACAAAATTCTGAAGGATGTTTAATTTTCTTGGTCCATGAAAGATCTGAAATATAAATCAATCCATCAACTCCAGCTTCTAATTCTACAAATACTCCAAAATTAGTAAAGTTTCTTACAGTACCTTTATGTTTTGATCCTACCGGATATTTAGCTGTTATATCTGTCCATGGATCAGGAGTTAATTGCTTCATACCTAAAGACATTTTTCTTTCTTCTTTGTCTAAGGTTAAAATTACACATTCAACTTCATCTCCTATCTTAACAAAATCCTGGGCTGATCTTAAATGGGTAGACCAAGACATTTCAGATACATGAATTAATCCTTCTACGCCTGGGGCTACTTCAACAAAAGCTCCGTAATCTGCAAGAACCACTACTTTTCCTTTTATCTTATCTCCGACCTGTAAATTAGGATCCAAAGCATCCCATGGATGTGGTTCTAATTGTTTCATACCCAACTGGATTCTGGATTTTTGATCATCAAAGTCAAGTATTACTACATTTACTTTCTGATCTAATTGAACTACTTCAGAAGGATGATTAATTCTACTCCATGATAAATCAGTAATGTGAATTAAACCATCAACTCCTCCAAGATCTATAAATACTCCGTAAGAAGTAATATTTTTGACAACTCCTTCTAATACTTGACCTTTTTCAAGTTGTCCAATAATTTCTTTTTTCTGGTCTTCAATATCAGCTTCAATCAATGCTTTATGAGATACCACTACATTTTTGAATTCATGATTGATTTTTACAATTTTGAATTCCATAGTTTTACCTACATATTGATCGTAATCTCGTATTGGTTTAACATCTATTTGTGAACCTGGTAAGAATGCTTCTATTCCAAACACATCTACAATCATTCCTCCTTTAGTTCTAGATTTAACGTATCCTTCTACTATTTCTCCTGTTTCATGAAGTTCATTTACTCTATCCCATGCTTTCAGCATTCTTGCTTTTCTATGAGAAAGCTGAAGTTGTCCGGTTTTATCTTCTCTTTGAGCAACCATTACTTCTACTTCATCCCCAACTTTTAAATTAGGGTTATAACGAAACTCATTTAAAGAAATAACTCCTTCTGATTTAAAATTAATATCTACGATAGCTTCTTTATCTGTTAAACGAACGACTTTTCCTTTAAAAACCTGATTTTCATCAAGTTCTTGTAAAGAAGTGTCATACATCTTCTCTAATTCAGATTTTTCTTTTCTATCTTCAGCATCTAGCCCAGATTCAAAAGAATCCCAGTCAAACTGCTCAGGAGCTATGTTTGCATTTTTAAGAACTTCTTGTTCTTCTACTTGATTTTTAGTCTCTTCAGACATAAATTTAATATATTGTATTTCTGATAAAATAATTGAGATTACAAGCGGAATAATTTTATACAGAAAGAGGTTTTACATATTGTTATTTCGATTTTGTCTCTTAAACCGCTAAAATCGAAGCGCAAATATACAAATTAGTTTTTATTTATTAAGCGTATTCTATGTCTTTTTTATTGATATACTAAAAGTTAATCAAATTTTACCTATTAAGAATATAAATAATTTTTTTACATTTCAATATATATAATTATTAAAAATATAAATCAAAAAAATGATGTATGATAATCATTGTGTGGAAATAATACAAGAGTATTAAAAAATTATAAATAAAAATTTATGCAGATTATAAGTAAGCCTGTCTTTTAGTTTGGTATATGTATACAATATATACATGAAATAATTTTTTTATTATTTTTCTATTTACATTATTTCATATGATACAAATAAATTAAATTAAAAAATAAAAACTATTATATAAATATAAATACTGAATTTATAAAAATAATAGAAAGTTATTAAAAAAAATTAGTTATATCCTTAAAATACCAGAACCTAAAAATATTATCATGAATATATAAATCAGGTGAAAAATTTGTCTTATTTTTGAAATATGGATTGGTTTGCAGATTGGTTTAACACTCCCTATTACCATATTTTATATAAAAATAGGGATTACAAAGAGGCACAAGAATTTATTACTAATTTACTAAAATATCTTTGCTTACCAGTAGAAAGTAAAATTTTAGATTTAGCTTGTGGAAAAGGAAGACACAGTATTTTTTTAAATAAATTAGGATATAATGTTACGGGAGTTGATTTAGCTTCTAAAAGTATTGAAAGTGCTAAACAGTATGAAAATGAATACTTAAAGTTTTTTGTAGGGGATATGAGAAAAGTTTATTTCCCTAATAAATTTAATGCTGTTTTTAGTTTATTTACAAGTTTTGGATATTTTAATAATGAAGAAGATAATTTCAAGGTGTTTAAATCTGTTTTTGATCAGCTGAAATATGAAGGTACATTTGTTATGGATTTTATGAATGTATCCTTAGTAGAACATAATTTAGTAGAAAAAGAAGATAAAATGGTGGATGGAATTTTATTTCATTTGCGCAGGAAAATTGAAAACGGTTTCATTATTAAAGATATTAATTTTTTTGACAAAGGCAAAGATTACCATTTTCAAGAAAGAGTAGAAATATGTAAATTAGATTACTTTAAAAAACTGGCTGAAAAGGCCGGATTTATTCTTAAAAATGTTTTTGGAGATTATCAATTAAATACTTTTGAAGAAAAAAAATCTCCTCGTTTGATTTTAATTTTCAAGAAATAAGTTGATGGACTATTTTATCCTTTTTATGGCAGTAGTTATAGGCTCGGGTATTGCTTATTTTTTTCAGGATAATTCAAGGTTTAGTAAAAAGTTATTAATGTTTAGTGCAGGATTACTTTTAGCTATAACTATATTAGACATGTTTCCCTCTTTATATGCAAATGGTAGAGGAAACGCAGGTATTTGGGTGATAATGGGAGTAGGTTTACAACTTTTTTTGGAAGGGATCTCTAAAGGCATTGAACATGGGCATATACATTATCATAAACATCATGAAAATGCTGCTATCCCATTAAGTGTTATGTTAGGGCTTTTTATTCATTCTTTTTTAGAAGGGATGCCTATAGAAGCTGCTCATCATCTAAATCATAACCATGAACATCATGCCGACTCAAATATTTTATGGGCACTAAGTATTCATAAAATTTCTGAAACCATTGTTCTAACTACTTTTTTATTATCTCTAAAGTTAAAAAACACTTATACTGTACTTATTTTACTATTATTTGCAATATCAGCCCCTTTAGGTGCCTATCTTGGTTCTTTTTTGAACTCAGATTTATATTTTATTGCTATGGGAATTGTTGCTGGCATTTTTTTACATATTTCTTCTGTTATAATATTTGAAAATAATGAGAAACATAATTTAAACTGGCAAAAACTCCTTTTCGTATTTAGTGGAATGTTGCTTGGTTTTATAATTTCAACTATTTAGCATATTCAACCCCATACCTATTTTATATAAAAAAGTTTCCCTAATTAAATTAGGAAAACTTTAAAAATATATAATAAAAAATAAATTAATCTACAGGTATGTTTTTGTTTACATTTTTACTTCCAATTAATGCATAATAAAGAATAAAAGCAAACTCTATTATAACTAGCCAAAAACTGGATAAAAATCCGGTTAAATCTGCAAAATAATTTTGAATTAGAGGCAATATTCCACCACCGCAAACCATCATCATAAATATACCAGAGGCTGCAGAAGTAAATTTTCCCAAGCCTTCTACGGCTAAATTAAAAATTCCGCCCCACATAACAGAGGTACACAAACCACACAATATAAAAAATACTATAGTAATAGGTAATTTTGCAAATCCTAACGATATATCTGATTTAAACACAGGCATACTTACTGTAGTAGAAATTGGGCTAATAATAGCTAATAGTATAAATATTAACCCTAATGAAGAGGTAAACGTTAACATTGTTTTACTAGACACGCGAGCTCCTAAAGAAGCTCCAATTAAACGCCCTATTAACATTAAAAACCAATAGGTTCCAACTACTGTGCCTGCTATTGTTGTATCAATACCTAAACCTCCTTTATCTGTATCTGAGGTCATATACAAATTTGCTGTATTGGGAATTCCTACTTCTATTCCAACATAAATAAATATAGCTATTACTCCTAAACAAAAATGTCTAAAAGAGAATGCACTGTATTTACTTTTAACTTTTTCTTTTTTATCTAAATATGGTTCTGGTATTTTTACAAATAATAATACTAAAAATGCCAAAATAAAAATTCCCATAGCTAAGAATAGTGCAGGGTTTGCTTCTTTTATTGTTGCTCTTGAAGCATTACCAATTAAATAGCCTACCAATACAGGTACAATTGTAGCTCCTATAGAATTTATAGATCCTCCAAGTTGCAGCAATATATTTCCTTTTTTACCACCTCCTCCTAAAGTATTTAACATAGGATTTACCACAGTATTGAGCATACACATAGAAAAACCGGAAACAAAGGCACCGGTTAAATAGGTAGCAAAACTTTCCATTCCACCAGACAAATATTGAATTCCTACTCCTAAAAATCCTATAATAATAGCAAGTAAAGCTGTTTTCTTATATCCAATTTTTTGTAAGAGAATTCCTGCAGGAATCCCCATGAATGCATATGCTATAAAGTTAGCTGCATTTCCTAACTGAGACATAAAATTTGAAGCCCCAAATTGATTTTTTACAATTATACCCATTGGATTTTGTAAACCAGTTACAAAAGAAATCATAAAAAATAGGGCAAACATCATTATTATAGGCAACGTATAATTTTTTTCTTTACTAGTCATATTTTGTATTTTTTAAATTATTTTTTTTTTATTAAAAAGTATATTTGAGACTAAACTCAACTGTAAATGGACGTATATACGTTCCGGAAAGTATTGTTCCTTCTTTCTTTTTTGCCTGTTCAGAAGTTAATATTAAATCTGCATCTCCCATATCTCCTTTTGCTCCTCTTTGATTTAGTAAATTTATAACGGTAGATGAAAAACTTAAATTTTTATTTATCATATATTCTAGTCCTGCAAAGGTTTCCCAACGACTTGCAAAATATATTGTATTAGGTCTATTGGCATATTGTTTACTAAAATATCTTGCACTGGCCCATACTTTAAGATCTTTCCATACATAACTAGGATCAATTTCTAATAAAACTTTTGAGATTCCAGTCACATATTTATCTGTGAAATCATATTTTGCGATGGAACCATCAGTAAAATTAACTTGCCCAACAAAATTTTTATATTTAGGACTTTGTAAAGTTAGTAAAAAATGTAACTCGAAATTTTTTATAGGTTTTGATATTATATCAGTAGTCCAACCTATTGTTCGAATATCATAATTAGTCGTTTCTCTTTTAACTTCACCAGGATTATTAGGATTGGAAAAATTAACAGTAGAACGATATTCATTTCGGGTAATATAAGTTGCTTTAGATACTATACTTGCAATAGGATGATTGAAATATATTCCTAACCCGGCACTTGGTATTTTGGATTTTTTTATGTTAGGATCTACACCTATATTATAGTTTTCCAAATGACCTGCCTGTTCATTATAATTTAAATCACCTAATAAACCAAAATTACCTGTTATTTTATAAATCGCATTTAACATGTAGGATTGGTTAACCCAATCTTTATTTATTTTGGTTTTAGGTCCTGTTAATGTCAGATATCCTAAATTTCTGTCTTGGTAATCTCCTCTTAGGGTCTGATATTCTATTCTTCCACCCAAATTTATTTCTAGTTTTTCTATTAATGACCATTTATCTAAAATATATAAAGCGAATTTGTTTTCATTTCCGTTATGATATTCTAATCCTTGATTTAAGTTAAAATCTCCATTGGCATTGGCATTTCCTGCAACTTGTCTTAATTTTCTTGGATTGGGTGCTACTTCCTGAAAATACATTGCAGATTCTGTAGCATACTTATCAATATCATAATGCCATTCATTTAAACCTACTTTCCAATCATGTTTTCCTGTTTTTTTGCCTAATTCTACAGTCCCCATTAAGGATTTTATTGGTGTTCTTCTAGTTGCTAATATTAACACCCCTTGAACATTATTTCCCGTATAGGCTTCTCCTGTATCTGCATAAACATATTCTCCTGGTTTTACAGAAGAAACTCCCGCCATAATAGGAATATAGACTCCGGCTTTTGCAGAATGATAACGAACTATGTAATTGAGATGTAACCCACTATCAAATTTATTATTTCCTATTACATCAATTGTATGAGATTCTGTTCCGTAATCTTTTAATACATCTCTTTCTACCATATTCCCCGTAAAAGCATCCATTAAAGTTATTTTTCCAGATTTTTCATAATATGATTTTCTTCCTATTTTAAATCCGGGGATTTCACTTACATCTCCGTCTTTTCCATAGATAAAAGGACTATATGTATAAGCTAAATTTTTTACATTAACATATTTGTATAATACTGATACAGAACCTATTCCACCAGTATATTTATAATCTTGTGTTAATGCTGCTTTATATAATTGAGCTTTATCGGAATAATATCTGTCTATTTCTGAAGGCTTAAAAGTACCGGGATCAAAGCTTAAATAAACACCTGCTGAATATTTAAGTCCTTTTTTATTAATGGGACCACTTATGTTTCCCCCTTCTCTCATTAATCCAAAATGATTTGATTCCAAATTAATTTTTCCCTGAAGTTTTTCAGTTCCTAAATTATCATAAGAATTTAACGAAAATCCTACATCTCCTATATTTATAGATGTCTGACCTAAATCATAAAGACCTGAACGATTTATGGTAACATCGGATCTCCACGCTTTTGTTGGCAGTTCAGGCCAGAAATGATATACTACAGGCAAGCCATTTTCAAGAATGGTTGTTCCTCCCACAGAAGCAGGCAAGCCTATATTAACATCTCTTGGCCCTGTACTATTAGTTGCATTTAACATAACGTTTCTATCATTTTTTTGATCTATATCGACTTTAACTGAATCTTTTATTTTTTTATTTTGACTATATATTATACTAGTACTTATTAAAAATATGATTGAAAATGGAATTAGAATCTTAAAATTTTTATTTTTCATTTTTATCTATATTTACTAACTATTATTTCTAATATTACAATTGGCTTCTTTTAAATAAATGTGTGTTTTTATTGAATTTAAATCCTTCTTATTATATATTATTTTACAGTATATTCTTTATAAAAGAAAACTTGGAAAAAGTCTATTTTTTAAATATTTAATATAATAGTGGACCTTTATAAAAGTTAAAATAACTTAATTTTTTATTATTTTTCACTCTATTATTTCTTATATAAAAAATAAATATCATGCATTAGATTAGTTTATCTCTTTTTTTCTGATATTTGTTTTCCCTTTTCTACATAACTCAAATCTCCAAAAGATTCTATAGTAAATTTTCCGTTTTTATAAATTACTTTACATACTGCTGCATTTCCCATATGTGTACCTGATATATTTTTCCCATTACTGTCTAGATCTGAGAGGAAAACACTTATAGACATTCCGTGTCCTACTATCAATACATTTCCTCCTCCTGAAGCGGCTTCATTTTCAGCTATTTGACGAATCGCTTTCTGTCCTCTAGCTTTAACATCATCATAATTTTCTCCAATTCCAAGTGTTTCCAATGTTTTAAAAGTTGCCATTGCATTTTTTAAAACATCTGGATTTTTATTCATATCGGTAAAAAGCTCTTTTGAAGATTTATAATGTAAGTATAATGCTGCATCTCCCCACATTTTTGAATTAAGGTCTCCTTCATAACTTCCAAAATTAGTTTCTCTAATTTGAGGCACTTCTACTATTTTCAAGTCAGATTGTCCTTTTGTATCTAAAACAATTCTGGCAGTTTGACGAGCACGTCCTAAATCACTAGAATAAGCAGATTTAAAATTTACTTCTTTTATTCCCATTCCTAAAAATTCTGCAACTTGTACTCCTTCAGGAGTCAAAGGAGTATCTGCCCATCCCTGTACTCTATCCATAGTGTTAAGAATGGTTTTCCCATGTCTGGTAATGTATAAAATTACTGTATTGTCCTTTTTAGATGTCTGTTTATTCTGTCCCAGAATCTGCTGACTAATCAACCCCATTAACAGGATAAAAGCTATACACTTACATTTTAATAACATAGATTTCATCATTTATTTCAATTTTTTATTTTTTTACATTAAAATTCAGATAACAATAATTACCAAACAATTTTCTTATATTTTTATGTTTTATAATTTTTATAAACAATTATATATTAAATTGTAGAGTAATTTTATCTTGTAATTCAAAATTTTCTTATTCTGAAGGTGAAAAAACATTATTAATTTTTTAATTTGTTTTTTAGTAGATTTCTCCTTTCGTTTTATTTTTAATATTCTATCTAGTTAATTTTATTTTCTTTTTTTATTTCGTATTTGTTTATAAAAAAATAATAAACTTCAAGTTTAATAAAACATACAAATAAGTTGATGTAATATCATTTTAAATATTATTAATGTTAAAACTTAAATTTAGTTTTAAATTCCAGCGTAAACGGACGAATGTAGGTACCTGCAACCGGTTTGTTATAGTACGGTGTAGGATCTATTGCCGTATTGGTTCCTGAAATTGATCCCTGAGCACCACTTTGGTTTAATAAATTAACTGCACTAATTCCAAAACTTACATTTTTGCTGTATTTATAATCTATTCCAGCAAAGGTTTCCCAACGTCCTGCAAAATATAATGAATTGGTATAATTTGCATATTCTTTACTAAAATAACGAGCACTAGCCCAAAACTTAAATTTTTTCCATTCATAGCTTGGATCCAGTTCTATAATTGTTTTAGAAACACTTCTAGCAATGTTGCCATCATAATCATAATTTATCCCGTAAACTTCAAATTTATAGTTTTTATATTCCGGGTTTTGAAGTGTTAACAACATATGAAATTGAAAATTTTTAAAGGGTGTAAATAATGCATCTGTTGTCCATCCAATTGTTTTTACATCGTAACTTATTGTTTTTTTCATATAATCCGAAGGGTCCTTAGGATTAGTAAATGTTGAGTTATTTGTAAAATTACTACGTTGTATATAAGTTACTTTTGAAACTACTCTCACTAAAGAATGGTTAAAATATACTCCCATAGATGCACCGGGTATTTTAGATTTTTTAATACCAGGATCATCTGCTCCTGCATAACTACTAAGTTTTCCCCCTAATTCGGTATAGGTTATATCTCCTTGTATTCCAAATGATGGAATTATTTTCCATAAACCTTTCGCTATAAATGTTTTGTTTATCCAATCTTTTTTTACATTTGTTTTATTTCCAGATACCCAATTGGTTCCTGCTACCTTTCTGTCTTCATCTGTATACCATTTTCCATTTACATTTTGCCATTCTAATCTAGCTCCTCCTTCTACTTCCACTTTTTCAGAAGGATTCCATTTCTCTGTTACATATAAAGCCATTTTATTTTCACTCCCTGTATAATATTGCATAGCCCCGTTATGGTTATATCCTCCATATATATCTGACCCTTTTCTTGGTGACCAAATTCCCGTTACAGGATCATAAGTTTCCTGAATTAAACGAGTCGGATTGGGAGCAACTTCATGATAAAAAGAATAAGTTGCAGTATTAGAATTGTGAACATGATAATACCATTCGTCAAAACCAATATTCCAATGATGTTTGTCCGTTTTTTTACTTAGTTCCACGCGAGTCATATAGGTATTAGTAGGTATTCTAGGGGTATAAAGCATTAAAACAGATTGTACTTTTCCATTATATATATTATCTGTTCCTACATAGCGATAACGTGTTTTCCCATCTATGGGATTACTTATTGATGAATAATATGGATTATAATTTCCTGATTCTGCATGTTGATACCTCAAAATATAATCTAACTTCATTCCATTATCTAGACTATTTTTTCCAAAAATATCTATAATATGATTTTCTGCTCCTGAACCTTTCATTGCATCTTTAGTTACATATTCTCCTGTAAGCGGATTCACATAATGAACTACTCCTGATTTTTCCAGATATGAATCTCTTCCTAATTTAAATCCTTCTACAGCATCTACTTTTCCATTAGATCGATAATAGTAAGGATTTTGTTTAGTAGAAACGGATTCAGAACTTGCAGATTTGTATTGTATCCCGATTTCTCCTTTTCCTTCATTATATTTTTTATTGATTATTGCTTTGTAAATCTGGGTTTTATCAAGAAATTGGGAAAATGCTGCATTAAATGTTCCCGGATCCATATTGGCAAAGGCACTTATTGAATAGTAGAACCCATTTTTCATTGGTCCACTGACATTAAAACTCCCTCTTAATAAACCATAAGAATTAGTAGTAAAGGCTCCTGAACCTTGTAATTTTTCTGTTCCTTTATTAGTATAAGTACTTACTGAAACTCCAATATCTCCGATAGTAATTGCTGTCTTTGCTACATCTTGTACCTCCATACGATCAAAACTAGAATCTGATCTCCAAGCATTTACAGGCATTTGCCCCATAAAATCAAAAACTACCGGAAGCCCATTTTCTAAAATCGTCGTTCCTCCTACACTTGCGGGAAGTCCTATATTAACATTTCTTGGTCCATTATCTGCTGAGGCATTTAACATTACTGATGAATTCTGATCTTTCTTCGATTCTACCTTCACTCTAATACTATCTGTCTTACTGTTCTGGGCATAAGCAATATTTATTATAGAAAACGTAACAGCAAAGACACTTATAGTTTTCACAGTATTATTCATAATTTATTTTATTTTTATGGTTTTAGTTTGATTTTTTATTAATTTTTTATCATATATCTAAATTGTATAAATACTACAATTAAATATTAGACTATATTTATTTTTTTATTCCATATTTAACGGTTCTTTCGTCTCTTATAACTCCTTTCCAATTCAATCCGTAACCAAAATTATAGACATTTCCTTCACTATCTTGATGGCATTCCATATCGAAAGGAACATCTTCTTTCTGTTTTTCCACAGTAGACATATTTGCTGGCATTTGTAAAGGTAAAAGCCCTGATGGCTCGAATTTTCCTGAAATAATATCTAATATTGCTTGTTCGCCTATACCAAATCGGCCTATAATACCTTCTACTTGATTTTCAAATTCATTAAATACCATGGGGCGATTAATATTTACCACAACTATTACGGGTTTATCCCCCATTTGATTTTTAGTACTTAAAATTGTTGACAAATCTGAAGCATTGGAAACATTTACGGTTTTTCCTTTATATGATCGATCTTTAATGGAAGGATCTATAACGGGATCTCCTGCAGCTATACTATGACTGCGAGCATCTATGGCTGTATAGCTATTATACTGTAAAGAAATAGGCACATAACCGTTACCTCCTCTTTTGCGGTCATTAATATCATATCCTCCTCCATCATTATTACTGTAAGGGCTCGATACGAAGACTATTGAAAAATCTGCTTTTTCAGGAATATCAGTAACATTATAATATTTTTTAACCAATTCCAAGTCTATTGGATAGTCTAAGCTTGGTCTCGACCAGTTTCCCCACCAATCTTTGGTAGAAGGATAGTAATTTTTTGGAATGAATACAGTTTTTCTTTTTTTTATTGGTAATACTTTTCCTTTATTTTTTAATAGTACTATAGATTTTATCTGTGCCTCATATCCCGCTTGCATAAATTCTGGATTTCCAACTATTTTAGCACTTTCTTGCGGATCTAAATATGGGTTTTCAAATAATCCTAACCGAAAAATATTTTTTAAAAGCCTAACTGCTGATTGTTCAAATCTTTTCCTCATATAAGATTTTCCATGTTCTTTAACACCCATTTTATAAGCTTTGAGTACAGGTTCTATAACATTATTTCCTCCAAATTGATCCATACCTGCCATTAAAGCAATATAATGTCTTTCAGCTATGGTTTTATTCTCAACTCCCCAGGGTTTACCCTGAAATTCATCAGGTGTTTTACCTTCATTTTCAGTAATCATCCAATCTGTACATAAAACTCCATCATAACCAAATTTTTCCCTTAATAAATCATTAATAATATATTTATTAAATCCATTTGCATAGTTGCTCTTATCTTTAGATTGATTATAAGAAATTGTATAATATGGCATAACGGCTGACGCTTTAGAAGTTTTACCATCTAGTTTAAATGCTCCTTCTGTAAAAGGTCTTAAGTGCATATCAAAATTATTTCCTGGATAAACAGCAAATTTTCCAAAAGCCCAATGTGCATCTCTACCTCCTTCTTCTGGACCTCCACTAGGCCAATGTTTAACCATTGCATTTACACTTTTATATCCCCATCCGTCTGAAATTTCATCTTTGCCTGTAGATGTTTGAAATCCATCAATATAAGCTCTTGCCATATCGGCTGATAATTCGGGACTTTCGCCGAACGTCATATAAATCCTATACCATCGTGGTTCTGTGCCTAAATCTATTTGGGGTGACAATGCGGTCGTTATTCCTAAAGCTCGATATTCTTGTGATGCTATATTACCAAACTTACGTATAAGAGATGGGTCAAACGTAGCAGCAAGTCCTAAACCATCGGGCCAAATGGAAATTTCACCTCCTGAACCGGCATTAAATTCTGCTTTTGTATTACCTGTAGCTTGTCCGGAATGTCTGGGATCTGAACTTGTATTTCCAGGAATACCTAAACCTATTCCTTCAACAAAAGCCTGCATTTGATTATTCCAGCGTGCAGCAATTTCCGGACTTTGTACTGAGGTTATTAAAATATGTCTTAAATTATCTTTCTTTAAAAAAATTTTTTGTTCATCTGATAGTATCCATGGTTTTACCCCACTTTCTGTAAAAGGTTTTCCATTATATTTACCAGATCCGAATCCTTTATCATTTAAGGGAATCGCCTGATGTTTACTATAAAGCATTAATCCTGCAATTTGTTCAAGAGACATTTTTTGTGCTAAATCATTTGCTCTTTCATCTACTGATAGTCTCCAGTCTTCATATTTATCTAGTTTTCCATTTTTATTAAGGTCTTTAAACTTCTTGCCTTCAATGGTCAAAATTTTTACTCCAGAAGTAGGAGAATATCCTAAAGTTACACCATTATCATTTTGAATTGTAACAAAATCAGTTTGTTGTGCATTAGCTTCGAAAATAATTAAAATTGCAATTGAGATTATAATTTTTTTCATAGATCAATATACTTAATTAGAAGTTTTTTTATTTATTATACACACATAAGCCCATATAGACACATATATGCGTCATATTGACTCTAAAGATAATTTAAATTTTTTTGTTTGGCTATATTTATCCTAATTCAATTACAAACAAGTAAAAAAAACAATAATTAATGCATTGAAATTAAATAATTTATATTAATAGGTTGTGACTAATATCATATAAAAAAATAGCTATTATTAAATAAGAAATCACAAAATTTAACAAAATCTACTCTTTAAACTTGCAACAAAAAAACACATAAACGTCATTTTATGTTCTATTGCATATTTTTTATAACTAAACAGTATATATTATTTTAATTTTATATAATAATTATATTTAATAAAATAATATTATGGAATTATTACAATTACATTATATTAATAAATATAAATAAAAAAAATAAGTATTTTTGTTGATAATATTCAATATTAAATTTATATTTTTTTAGAAAAAGTCATGAATCATTTTTTTGAAAGTAAACATTTACTTTTAAACTCTAAAGATAAATTTTTACCGAGTATCTTACTTAACAATGTAATATTCGGTTATTATGATGGAAAAATCAAAATCTTGCTTAAAAAATTAATGATTTATGATAAGTGGATGCTTCCAGAAGGTTTTATTTATAAAACTGAATCAGTTGAAGAAGCAGCTTACCGCGCTTTAAAAGAAAATATTGGAATAGACAATATTTTATTAACTCAGTTCCATGTTTTTGGAGAAATCAATAGACTTTATTCTAAAGTAGATAAAAATATATTAAATCAACGGTATGTAAGTATTGGCTATTATGCTTTTGTAAATTATTCAAAAGTTAAAATGTTTTGTAATGAAAAGGAAGAAATACGTTGGTTTGATATAAATAAACTTCCAAAATTATATGGAGATCATAACAAAATAATTAATACTGCAATTTTTGAAATATGTAAATATATAAATCATATTCCTATTGGTTATGAATTACTTCCTGAAAAATTTACGATGAGTGAATTAAGACTTATTTATGAAGCATTTTTAGGAGAAAATTTAGACCGAAGAAATTTTCAAAGAAAAATGTTATCTATGGGATTTATCAATAAATTAAATGAAAAAAGTGAAAAAAGAGGAATAAAACCTACAATCTTGTACTCATTCAAGAAAGATAAATACATGAAATGTTTAATGCAATTTTTAAAATTATAATATTTAAACTTTATTATAAAAAATAACTTTTAATATTACATATAAAATAAAATTTTAAAATATAAATCACATTTTTTTATTTTATTCCCAGTTATTATTTTGTATTTTTGAACTCATAACTAAATACAAAAAATAAAAATATGATTCTATTAGCAGATTCTGGAGCTACTAAAGCTGATTGGGTTGCAATTGATAGTCAGGGCAACCGTTTATTTTCTTCACAAACAAATGGTTTAAGTCCTGAGGCTATAGATAAAGAAGAAATGTTAAAACGGCTAAATGAACGTTTTGATATAGTTCAAAATAAAACAAAAGTTTCCAAAGTATTTTTTTATGGGGCTGGTTGTGGTACGGAAAATATGAAAAATATTGTACGCAGTACATTAAAAAAATTCTTTTCAAAAGCTGAAGAAATCATTGTAGAGGAAGATACTTATGGCGCTGTATATGCAACAACTCCACCTAATAGTAAGGCTATCGTTTGTATATTAGGTACCGGTTCTAATTGTAGCTATTATGACGGCGAAAAGCTCAATCAAAAAGTTTTATCTTTGGGCTACCTTTTAATGGATGACTGTAGTGGAAATAAATTAGGGGCAGATTTAATACGTGCATATAATTTTAAAATACTTCCTGAAGAATTATCTAAAAAATTAGAGCAAGAATATAATATGGATGCTGACTACATTAAAGTTAATTTATATAAAAAACCAAATCCAAATGCCTATTTAGCTACATTTGCAAAATTTATCATAGAAAACAAAGATCATGAATTTATCCAAAAAATAGTCAATAAACAAATTCAAACTTTTATTGATTATTATATTAAACAATATGATAATTGCAAAGAAGTTCCTATCAATTTCAATGGCTCGATTGGTTTTTATCTTAAAGACGAATTAGAACAAAAACTTTCTGAAAATGATTTAAAAATAGGTATTGCACTTAGACGGCCTATAGATGGACTCATTGACTATATAATTAAATATAAGATATAAATTTATTTTTTATTAATTTTATGATCTTAAGTTATATTAAACATATAGCTTAAGGTCATTTTATTTTTTATACTACAATTATCAAATTAATATTTTAATTTTGTTAATATTAATTTTTGTGGATGTCTAAAAGTATAATTATAACAGGCTCATCTTCTGGCGTAGGATTAGCTTTAGGTAATTTTTTTCAAGCAAAGGGATATTTAGTTTACGGTCTAAGCCGTTCTCTACCTAGTAATACCAATTTTAAAACTATAGTTACTGACATTACTATAAAATCCGAAGTTAAAAAAGCAATTTGTCAAATTGAAAAAGAAACTGATTCTATTGATTTATTAATTAATAATGCAGCAAGGGGAATGGTTGGGGCTATTGAAGATGCTACTGAAGAAGAAATAACAGATTTATTTAATCTAAATTTAATATCTGTTATAAATATGATCTCCGAAGTTTTACCAATAATGAGAAAGAATAATACTGGGAAAATTATAAATATATCTTCAATTGGAAGCAAAATCGGATTGCCTTTCAGAGGAATATATTCTGCTTCTAAATCTTCTTTAGATATTGTTACAGAAGCTTTGAGATATGAACTAAATAATACGAATATTCAAGCATGTACCGTAAATTTAGGTGATGTTAAAACAAATATTGCAGATAGTAGAATTAAAAGCAAAGTCTCCACTCCTTATGAAATTATATTTAAAAAAGTTTATGAAGGTATAAATCAAGATGTAAATAATGGCTTTGATCCTAAAATTTTAGCTCCTTTTTTAGAAAAATTATTAATTCAAAAATCTAAATTAAAACCTCATTATTATTTTGGTTCAAATATTCAAAAACTTTCTTTATTTATACAAAAAGTACTTCCTCAAAAATGGTTTGAAAAAATAATTACTAAATATTCTGGTATGTAATTCTGTAATTATAACTTTTTATATAAAAAATTTGTTTCATTTAAATTTTAAACAAAATAAAATTATTACAATTAATTTATGAAAATAAATATTGTTTAAAACTTATAAGAACTCAATATTACTAGTTTTTGGCAAGATATCTATAAAAAGTCAAATACCTTTTATCTGGTTATAAAATAAAAAAACCTCTCAATATTAGAGGTTTTTTTAATATGAAATTATTTTACTTATTATTATTTAGCTGTCGCGCGAAGCATCCATGCCATAGTTTCATGTTGCTCCATTACTCCTGTAAGAAAATCACTAGTTCCTTCATCTTTATATTTGTCTGCGATAGGAATTAACTCAGAACGTATAATACGAATAATGGTTTCGTGATCATCACATAATTCTAAAAGCATAGTTTTAGAATCTCCTACTTCTTCTCCGTCATGTTCTAATAGATCTGCAACAGCACTAAATTGTTTAAAAGAACCTAATGCATAATGTCCTAATTTTCTTATTCTTTCAGCTATATCATCAATGACATCTGCTAATTCTTTATATTGATCTTCAAATAAGGTATGCAAAGATCTGAAATGTACTCCTTCAACATTCCAATGAAATTTTCTGGTTTTAGTATATAAAAAGTATTCATTAGCTAATAACCTATTTAAATTATCGGAAACGAATTGCCTGTTTTCTTTACTTATTCCTATATTTACTTCACTATGTTTTATTTTGGTTGCCATATTATTATATTTATTTTTAACAGTATTCGATTTATACTCTCATAAAACTTTTTAATATTATATTATGAAGTATTTTAAATTGAAATAAAAATTATTGTAATCTTTTTAGACGATATAATAATTGTTGTATGGCTTCTTGATAATCATCAAAAATTGATAAGGAATAATCATCTGAAAAAAGTTCTCTTCCATCTTGCAATAACAAATAAAAATTTTCACAGTGTTTTACAATATCTTTAGGAGTTGAAGTTTGTTTAATAGTTATATCTATAGTGCCAAACTGAGCATAAGATGTTTCTACTATACGATCAATAATTCCAAGTACAGAATCTATTGCTTCATCTAATGCAATATGTGCTGCATAACTTCCTTTTCCTGTTACATGCCAGTGATATAGTTTTAATGAACTATTATAAGAAAATAATTCTCCAAAAAACTTACCTAATTTTTTATTTTTTTCTAAATCATTATAGGTACTCTTTACTTCGTTTTGTTCTTTAATCATGACTTTTTTTTTTAATTGTTTATAATATACTTATAAATGAACAAATTTCATACCTAAAATAAAATAAAAAAATTATATTTAAATATAGACTTATAATTTTTAACTATAACCTAAATTCATTTGATATTAAAATTATTATATGTATAAAGCTAAACTAAAATCTATTTATTAATCTTTCATATCTTTATATGCGTTGATTAATCCGTTGGTAGAAGAATCATGTGATGATATATATTTTTCATCCATTAATTCAGGTAATACTTTATTAGCCAATTGTTTTCCTAATTCAACTCCCCATTGATCAAAACTAAAAATATTCCAAATAACACCTTGTACAAATATTTTATGTTCATAAAGGGCGATTAATTCACCCAATAATTTAGGGGTCAATATTTTATATAAAAAAGAATTGGTTGGACGATTACCTTCAAATATTTTATAGTTTTTTAATTTTTGGATTTCTTCTTCTGTCTTTCCTTGTTCTTTTAATTCAGCTATTACCTGTTCTTCATTTTTTCCAAAAGCTAGAGCTTCAGTTTGTGCGAAAAAATTTGATATTAATTTAACATGATGATCTGAAACTTTATTTAATGTATTAGCCCCAGCAAAAAAATCGCAAGGAATCAATTTTTTTCCTTGATGTATTAATTGATAAAATGCATGTTGACCGTTAGTGCCGGGTTCTCCCCATATTATGGGACCTGTTTGATAATTTACTTTTAGTCTATTTCTATCAATATATTTCCCATTAGATTCCATATCTCCTTGTTGGAAATAAGCTGCAAAACGGTGTAAATATTGCTCATAAGGAAGTAATGATACACTTTCTGCTCCAAAAAAATTATTGTACCAAATTCCTAATAATGCTAAAATTACCGGAATATTTTCCTTAAAATCTGAATGTCTAAAGTGTAAATCCGCTTCAAATCCTCCTTCTAATAATTGAGTGAAATTATCGTAGCCTATTCCTAAACAAATACTTAACCCAACTGCTGACCAAAGAGAATACCTGCCTCCTACCCAATCCCAAAACACAAACATATTTCTTTCATCTATTCCAAAATTTATAACTGCTTCCTGATTTGTAGATAATGCAACAAAATGTTTAGCAACTTCTGATTCGGACTTAGCTGATTTTAAAAACCAATCTTTTGCTGTATGTGCATTAGTCATGGTTTCCTGAGTAGTAAAAGTTTTAGAGGCAACAATAAACAATGTGGTTTCAGGATTAAGCTGCTTCAATGTTTCTACAATATGAGTTCCATCAATATTAGATACAAAATGAAGATTTAATCTGGTCTTATAATATTTTAAGCCCTCTACTACCATTAAAGGTCCTAAATCCGATCCACCAATTCCTATGTTAACTACATCTGTAATCTCTTTGCCAGAATATCCTCTCCATTGACCTGAAATTACAGATTCGGAAAATTTTTCCATTTGAGCTAAAACTTTATTGATTTTTGGCATAACATCTTCCCCATCTACATATACAGGTGTATTTTTACGATTTCTTAATGCTGTATGCAGAACTGCTCTGTTTTCTGTTTCATTGATTTTATCTCCCGTAAATAATTTTTCTATAGCTTCTTTTACTTTAGTTTCTTCTGCTAGTTTTAATAATAAATCCAAAGTTTTATCTTCTATTCTGTTTTTGGAATAATCAAATACTATATCATTAAAGTGTATAGAATACTTTTTGAATCTTTGTGGGTCTTCTTTAAACCATTGTCGTAAATGTTTGTTTTGTATTTGTTTATAATGTTCTTCTAATAACTTCCATGCTTGAGTTTCAGTAGGATTAATTTTTGGTAATGACATTTTTATTTTTTTTTAGCTAAACAAAGTTACTTATTTATCTTGTTTTATCAAATAAAAAAAACCTTTGAATTATCAAAGGTTTTTTCAATATTTTAAATATTTTTTTTTTAAAAACTAAATTTTTTGGTAACTCCAACTTTGATGGATTTACCAAAATTAAAATCAAAATCTTTGGATTTAGAGTAGTTTTTATAATCACTTGCTGTATTGGTTTTTGTATCATTCCATTCAACTCCTCCAAATGAAACATTTAATCCAAAATTATTTTTAAAATTTATAAATAAAGCAGGAACAAAATCTATATAATATCCATATTCTCTTGCTCTCTTAGATGGTGTATCAGAAGTTAACCCAGTAGAATAATCTCGTACTGTAACATCTGATCTATATTGTTGATAACCTGCACCTAAATCTCCGTAAATTCCAAATGTTTCACTAAAGGGATGATAATAACGTACAAACCCTCCCACTTTTGTAGTGTAATCTTTAGTTTTATTTTTAACTGTAACTAATGAAGCATCTGTTGTTTTTTCTGAAGATTCACTATAGCTCAAGCTTGTTTTTGCTCCTACAAACCAATTATCAGCTACTTCATAGGCTAAAATAGGAGAAAAAGTAAATTCATTGGCTTTTTTATTATCAAAACCATTAACTCTTTTATAACTGAAATCTGTTCCCAAAAGAATAGAATTCTTCTGAGCATTAACAGACATCACCCCTAAAAGAGCAAAGGTTGCTAGTATTATTTTTTTCATTGTAAATCTTTTTAATTAAAAATTTCGTTTAGATTCTTTTGTTAATAAATATTTGATATTATAACGCAAAGTTTTTAGAAATACCAATATTAAATGCATTACCAAAAGTTACATCCACACCATTTGATTTACTGTCTGATTTCTTTTCTTTTAAATGATTATATTCTATTCCTCCAATGCTGAAATTTAATCCAAAATTGTTTTTAAAGTTGATAAATAATGCGGGTTTAAAACCTATATAAAATCCATCTGCTTTTTCTTCATAACTCAACAACGCATCTTTACCTTTAATTTTATTTTGTTGCCATCCAGCTCCTAAATCGCCATAAATAGCAAAAGTTTCACTCAAAGGTTGTGTGTAACGTATAAAACCTCCAATTTTTGTTGTTTTACTGTCTCCACTAGTTAAGCTTAAATCAGTTAGTTGATTTTTGTCTAAGTCTGATTTTTGAAAGGAAACTTGGGCTGCAATCGTAAAATGATCTGAAAACTGATATCCTAAGTATGGAGACCAATCATAAGAATCTACCTTATCTTTTGATCCTCCAGTCTTGTTTTCAGTATGGCTGTAACCTACATTACCTCCTAATAGAATACTGTTTTTTTGAGCATTCATAGTTGTTAATCCAAAAACTACTGCTGCTAACAATACTAACTTTTTCATAATTTTCTCTTTTTATAAAATAATTTAATTCTAAAAATTTAAATAACTAATCCCTTTTGTTTTATTTAATTAAAAAAGGGTACAAATTTAATTTACTATTAGTTTTGTTAATACTATCATAAATATCGTGCCAAAAATTAACACTTTTTTACAGGTTAATAAGTTTATATTTAGTATTTTTATTTATAATTTATTAAAATACTTATTAAAAAAACTAATAATACTTTTGTTTCTTCTATTTCAATTTAAAAATTATTTTTATAAACTTATTACATTTTTTACTTATTTCTTAATAAAAATGTAAACCTTGTTTATAATAAAACTTGATATAAAAAATTAAATTTAAATTTTGTTTACTTATAAAATATAAATTTTAATAATTTATAATATTAAAATCTAATCAAATATTTTTAAGCTTTGCAAAAGTAATAAAAAAAATCAATATAATATACTGTATATAAAAAATAAAAAGCAATTTGAATATTATGATTATCCAAACTGCTTTTTTATTATAATAAATTTACATTTATTTTACTTCTTCAAAGTCAACATCCTCTACATTATCACCTCCCGGATTAGCACCAGCAGCTCCTTGTTCTCCTCCTGCCTGAGCTCCTGCATCTGCTGTACCTCCGGCTTGACCTGTTTTATATAAATCTTCTGAGGCGGAAGCCCAAACAGTATTGATTTTTTCCATTGCGGCTTCAATAGCTGGTATATCTTTACTTTCATGAGCTTTTTTCAATTCTCCTAAAGCTTCTTCTATCGGTTGTTTTTTATCTGCAGGTAATTTATCTCCAAATTCTTTTAATTGTTTTTCTGTTTGGAAGATCATTCCATCTGCTGCATTTAATTTTTCTACTTCTTCTTTTCTTTTTTTATCTGCTTCAGCATTTGCTTCTGCTTCTTTCTTCATTTTTTCAATCTCAGCTTCACTTAATCCTGAAGATGCTTGGATCTTGATGGATTGTTCTTTACCTGTTCCTTTATCTTTAGCAGATACGCTTAAAATTCCGTTAGCATCTATGTCAAACGTTACTTCAATTTGAGGAACACCTCTTGGTGCCGGTGGTATATCAACTAAATCGAATTTACCAATTTCTTTATTGTCGTTAAACATAGGTCTTTCTCCTTGTCCTACCCTAATAGTAACAGCCGGTTGATTATCTGCTGCAGTAGAGAAAGTTTCTGATTTTTTTGTAGGAATAGTAGTATTGGCTTCTATTAATTTTGTAAATACTCCTCCATAAGTTTCAATTCCTAAAGAAAGTGGAGTAACATCTAATAATAATACATCTTTTACATCTCCTGTTAAAACTCCTCCTTGAATTGCAGCTCCTATGGCCACAACTTCATCTGGATTTACTCCTTTAGAAGGTTTTTTTCCGAAGAATTTTTCAACTTCTTCTTGAATAATAGGAATACGTGTTGAACCTCCTACTAATAAAACTTCATCTATATCTGAAGTTTTTAATCCAGCATCTTCAAGTGCTTTTTTACAAGGCTCCATAGATCTTTTAACTAAATCTGCTGCCAATTGTTCAAATTTAGCTCTTGTTAAGGTTTGTACTAAATGTTTTGGTCCTGAAGCGGTTGCTGTAATGTATGGTAAATTAATTTCTGTTTGTGTAGAAGAAGAAAGTTCTACTTTTGCTTTTTCTGCAGCTTCTTTTAATCTTTGTAATGCTATAGGATCTGCTTTTAAATCTACTCCTTCAGCTGATTTAAATTCATCTGCTAACCAATTAATAATAACATCATCAAAATCATCCCCTCCTAAATGTGTATCTCCATTAGTAGATAATACTTCAAATACACCATCTCCTAAATCCAGAATTGAAATATCAAAAGTACCTCCTCCTAAATCATATACAGCAACTTTTTGATCTTTATGTGCTTTATCTAAACCATAAGCTAAAGCTGCTGCTGTAGGTTCATTAATAATTCTTTCTACCTTTAAACCTGCTATTTCTCCTGCTTCTTTAGTAGCTTGCCTTTGAGCATCATTGAAATAAGCCGGAACAGTTATTACAGCTCTACTAACTGTTTCTCCAAGGAAATCTTCAGCTGTTTTTTTCATTTTTTGAAGAATCATAGCAGAAATTTCTTGAGGAGTATATAATCTTCCATTAATATCTACTCTTGGAGTATCTGAATCTCCTTTTACTACTTTATAAGGAACTCTTGAAACTTCATTTGCATCTGAAGAAAATTTAGTTCCCATAAATCTTTTTATGGAATAAACTGTATTATGAGGATTAGTTACTGCTTGTCTTTTAGCCGGATCTCCTACTTTAATTTCTCCATCTTCCATAAAAGCCACTACTGAAGGGGTGGTTCTTTTTCCTTCAGCGTTGGTTACAACTGTAGGGTCACTACCTTCCATCACTGCCACACAAGAGTTTGTTGTTCCTAAATCAATACCTATAATTTTGCTCATATTTATATTTTTTTCTTAATACTAATTTTAAATGTTTAAAAATTTTTGCTTATATTATTTTCAATGATTATGCCACGTAATATTTTATTAGATTTTGTCATATTTATTCCAAAATAAAGTGACATATTGTCAAATACAATTATTTATTCTAGTGATATTAATCTAATTCAAGTCTACAGAAAAAAAATTATAACTGTTTGTTTTAAATATAGAAACATTAACTGTTCTCTTTAACTCATTATGCTATTTATTTATCTTTTAACATGTATATAATTTTAATATACTAAATAAGTAATCTTTATTTATTTATCATTTTAATGATATATATCTATTTTACAATGTATAAATCATACAATAATAAAAACACAACCATAAATACATATAAAAGACATAAAATTAAATAAATAAATGACTATTAAATATAATTATATCGATTTAATTAATTACATTTGTAAAATAACCAAATAAAATTTATATATGAAAAATTACATTTACTTACTATTTATCTTTTCTTCATTTCTTTTATTATCATGTAACAATGAAGATTCATTAAGCCCTGATATTACACCTAGTAAAGGATTGAATACGAAAGAAAATTTTTGTCTTGATGCTTATTTACCTGAAGAGGTTGACTCTATTTATACGGGAATCACTACAAATGCAGCTTTACTTAAATCAAAAAAATGGAATAATGGACAGATAATTAAAATTAAATTCTTAAATGGAACTCCTTTTTTACAAAATAAAGTAAAACAATATGCTGATGAATGGCTAAAATATGCTAATTTAAAATTCCAATATGTAGATTCTAATCAAAATGCAGATATAAGAATAAATTTTGATAATAGTGGAGGTTCCTGGTCCTACTTAGGTACAGATTGTAATCGAATTAGTTCCAATCAACCATCCATGAATTTTGGCTGGTTTACAAATTTTACTTCGGATACAGAATTTTCAAGAGTAATTATCCATGAATTTGGACATGCTTTAGGT
Source organism: Apibacter adventoris (assembly GCF_002964965.1). Taxonomy (NCBI): domain Bacteria; kingdom Pseudomonadati; phylum Bacteroidota; class Flavobacteriia; order Flavobacteriales; family Weeksellaceae; genus Apibacter; species Apibacter adventoris. The sequence continues at coordinate 50,232 of NZ_PSZN01000005.1, read as the reverse complement.
CTTATTCATGAACATCAAAGTCCTGCTTCAAATATACAATGGAACAAGTCTAAAGTATATGAATATTATGGTGGAGCTCCTAATTACTGGAATCATGATAAAGTAGATAACAATATTTTTTATAAATATAGTTCTACAGTCACTAATTATTCTGCTTTTGACAGTAAATCAATTATGCTTTACTCTTTTCCATCATCTTTTACTTTAAATGGTTGGTCAAGTGGATGGAATACGGTTTTATCTCAAACTGATAAAAATTTTATAGCTAAAGAATATCCTGGTAAAACAATAAATCAAAAAACAAATAATCTTTATAGATATAATATTAATGGTCAACATTTTTATACATCCAATTATGCTGAATTAGGTAATAGTTACTATGAAAGTATCTTAGGTAAAATTTATAGTTCTCAAATTTCTAATACTTTTCCTATTTATAGGTACTTTAATACTATCAATGGAGACCGTTTATCTACCTTAAATTGGAATGAATTAAGAAATGGTGGACAAGATGGCTGGAAATATGAAGGAATAAGTGGTTATGCTTATAATATACAACAACCTAATACTATTCCCATTTATCGCTATTTTAAAAGAACAAATAAACCTGATCACCTTTTCACTACTAGTAATACTGAAGTTGCTGGAGGAAAATTTGGATATAAATATGAAGGTATAGCTTTTTATGTTTTAAGATAAAAGTATGTATTTATTATAAAAAAGAGAGCTATTAAGTAATAGCTCTCTTTTTTACATTATTCTAATATAATTAAAACTCATTGGTAAAATGTAGCTTTACTGATGGATATTTTTCCTGAGTCATAGTAATACTAAAAGCAGAATCTGCTAAAAACACTAATTGTCCAAATTTATCTTTTGCTAAAAATTTTTGTTTTACTCTTTTGAATTCTAAAAATTCGGGAGATTTTTCATCTTCAGCTTCTACCCAACAAGCCTTGTGAACATTGCTTGTTTCATAACTACATTTGGCAGAATATTCATGTTCTAAACGATATTGAATTACTTCAAATTGCAGAGCACCTACTGTTCCTATAATTTTACGATTATTTATTTCCAAAGTAAATAGTTGAGCTACACCTTCATCCATTAATTGATCTATTCCTTTTGCCAACTGTTTAGCTTTCATAGGATCTTCATTATTAATATATCTGAAATGCTCGGGTGAAAAAGAAGGTATTCCTTTAAAGTTTAATTTTTCACCCTCCGTTAACGTGTCTCCAATTCTAAAATTTCCAGTATCATGTAATCCAACAATATCTCCAGGATAACTTTCTTCTACTACTTCTTTTTTATCAGCAAAAAAAGCTGCCGGACTACTAAACTTTAATATTTTATTTTGTCTAACATGTAAATAATTTGTATTTCTTTTGAAAGTGCCTGAAACCACTTTTACAAAAGCTAATCTATCTCTATGTTTAGGATCCATATTGGCATGTATTTTAAATACAAATCCGGTAAACGATTTTTCCTCGGGTTTTACTAATCTTATATCACTCATCTTTGGTAGTGGATTAGGTGCTATTTCTACAAAGGCATCTAATAATTCCTGTACACCAAAATTATTTAATGCTGAACCAAAAAATACTGGTTGTAAAGTTCCTTCTAAATATTCTTCCTTAGAAAATTCAGGATATACTGAGGCTATCAACTCTTGCTCTGCTCTTAATGCTTCTGAGGCTTGACCTCCTATTAGAGTTTCTAATTCAGTGTTATATATATCATCTATATTTATGCTATCTCCTACTTTTTGTTTTTTTTCTTCTGTAAAAAATTTAAGTTTATTTTCCCACATATTATAAATTCCCTGAAAATCCAGTCCCATTCCTATAGGCCAAGAAAGAGGTGTTACTCTTAATTTTAGTTTCTGTTCTACTTCATCTAGTAAATCAAAAGCATCTTTTCCCTCTCTGTCTAATTTATTTATAAAAACTAACATAGGAATATTCCTCATTCTACAAACTTCAACTAATTTCTCGGTTTGTTCTTCTACACCCTTTGCTACATCTATTACTACAATAACTGAATCTACAGCAGTTAAAGTTCTATAAGTATCCTCAGCAAAGTCTTTGTGCCCAGGAGTATCCAAAATATTTATTTTTTTGCCTTTATATTCAAAAGCTAATACTGAAGTAGCTACAGATATCCCTCTTTGTCTTTCAATTTCCATAAAATCTGAAGTTGCTCCTTTTTTAATTTTATTGCTTTTTACTGCTCCTGCTTCTTGAATTGCTCCCCCAAAAAGCAAAAGTTTTTCTGTAAGTGTAGTCTTTCCCGCATCAGGATGGGAAATAATACCAAAGGTTTTTCGTCTTCCTATTTCTTTTTCTAAATGAGTACTCATATTGTATCTAGCTTAATATCGAAAAATGATTACAAATATAGGATATTTTAATGCATATTTATTTTTGCTTATGTATTTGTTTCATTTATATATAGTTAATAAAATAATGAATCTTTTTTTATGAATGATATTTATTTTTATTGAAAAATTATACTTTTGTCTTTTCAATTCTTATTCTGAATCATGAATATTAATCTAAAAAATGCTATTATAACTCAACTTACATTACAATCTGTAGGAAATAAGTTAAGGGAAGAAAAAAATATATATGCCGGAGATCTGTTTCATTTAACGGAAAGAGAAGAAGAAGACCTTCAACCTTTTTTTATGTCTGCATTTAAAAAAAGTTCAGAATATTATAAATTTACTCATTATACACAAGATGTAAATTTTAATGTTTTATATTCTTTATGTAAAGATATGTTTGAAGAAATATCTGATTTTGTCTCATTTTCAGATAGGGTTTTAGATCATTTATTTGAACGATCAAACCATCCTCAAATAAAAGCCGGAGAAATTTTCATCGCTTTGTTAGAGGAAATTGATATAGGACAGGAATCTAAAATTAAGGGAATTGGTATTTTTAAACTAGAAAATAAAAATAAATTTCTTCGATTTAAACATACGGACATTGTTGAATGTGCAATACAAAAAGGTTATAGACTGGAATCTACTATAGATAAAGGCTGTTTAATACTCAATACTTTAAAGGATGACGGATATTGTGTTTTAGTTCATGATGATACTTTGGTTGAATCTGAATACTGGAAAAAATCATTTCTGGATGTAGAATATATTAAAGATAATGCTTACCAGACAAAAAATTACATTAATTTACTTTCCAATTTTTCTCAAGAAATAATTTTTGAAGAAAAGGGTAAAAAAATTCAAACAGAATTTATTGGCAATTGTTTACAAATTTTCAATTCTAATGAAACTATATCTGAAGATTTATTAGAAAAAGAATTATTGGAAAATTATGATATGGTAGATGAATTTAAATCCTATAAAAAAGAATATGCAGAAAATTCCAAAATTCAATTTTCAGAAATTTTCGATGTTTCTACATTAGCCTTAAATAGGGAAAAGAAAAAAATAAAAGCAGAAATAAAGCTAGATACACATATACAAATTAAATTAGATGTTAATAAACCCGAAAGTTCTGAAGATTTTTTGGAACAGGGATATGATGAAGAAAAAAAAATGTTTTATTATAAAATTTATTATAATAATGAACTTTAAAATCTTTATTAATTATAATATTTTCAATTTATTCTTTTTTTTATAACTAAAATTATTTTATTCATATATTTACTCCATTTCTTACTTAAAAAATATTAGATGCCAATTGTTGATTTTATAATTCCTGATTATTTTACAAGGATTGTTTCATGGAAAGTTAGTGAAACAACTGAAGAACTATTGAGAATACTAAATCTGAATAAAAAAAGACTAGCTACCTATGAATCCTTAACTCCTAAAAGAAAACGTGAGTATTTAGGATTAAGAGCCTGTTTAATGGCTTTAGGTTTAGATGACAATGTACAATATACAACTGAAGGAAAACCTTTTATTGAAGGAACATATAATATATCAGTATCTCATTCACACGGTGTAGTCTGTGTAGGTGCTTCTTCTTTTAATATAGGTGTAGATATTGAACTGGAAAGGGATGAAAAAATAAATAATATAAAATATAAATTTATTAGAAGTGATGAATTTACATACATTCCTGATGAATCTCAAAAAGACTATTATCATATCATATGGGGGATAAAAGAAGCTCTATATAAAATACATCAGGGGAACCTTTGGTCTTTTTTAAATCATTACAGAATTGAACCGTTTGAACTTAAAAGTGATAAACCCATTATTTGTTGGATTACGGATGACCATTCAAGTGTTAAATACTACGCCCATTATAAAAAGATTAATAATTATTACATGGCTTATGTATTAAATTATGAATAAATAAATTTTTGAATATTTGCAATTCTATTTTAAAACAATATCTATATTTTTGCAACGCAAAATAATTAATATATATTAAAAAAGCCTTTTGAAAAAAGCCTTAATTATACAAAATAAATACATAGGAGATGTTTTAGTCGCAAGTATTATTGCAAAGAATATCAAATCCGTTTTTCCCGATATTGAGGTCCATTTCTTTTGTTACAATAAAGCCATCAGCATATTGGATAATAATCCTTATATAAATAAAATTATAGATTTTGATGATACTGAGCTAAAAAAAATACCTGTATTATGGAAATATGCTCAATATATTAGAAAAGAAAAATATGATATTATTTTTGACCCTTATGCAAAGTTGCAAAGCCGTTTTATTATTTTATTTTCAAATGCAAAACGAAGAATAAGTTTCAATAAACCTTTTTTTAAAAATCTATATACGGATGTATTTTTGGAAGAAAAATATCCAAAAATTGTCTGCTGTACTTCTATAGAAAATAGGTGTTTACTTCTCACTCCTTTCTTTCAAGACTTTTCAACTATAAATTTTCAAACAGAAATATTTCTGAAGGATTCTGAAATTGCTGATGCCCGCAAGCTTATGTCTCAAGTAGGAATTACCTTTTCTAAGCCCATTTTAATGATAGGGGTATTAGGTAGTGTTCTAGATAAATCTTGGCCTTTAGAATATATGTCTGAATTGATTAATTTGTTAACTCAAAATTTTAATGTAGATATATTATTAAATTATATTCCTAATCAAAAAAAAGAAGTTGAAAATATTTTAAAAAACGTCACAAACAAAAAACCAATTTATTCAAATATTTTAGGAAAGAATATAAGAGAATTTTCTGCTATTTTAAAAAATTGTACTGCACTGATTGCTAATGAAGGAGGAGCTGTTAATACAGCAAAGGCAATAGATATACCTACTTTTTCAATTTTCTCGCCTCACAAATTCAGAAAAGATTGGGGATGTTATGAGAATCTTTTTATACATAAGAGTTTTCATCTCATGGATATTTTTCCTGAAGTATACCAGGAATTTTCCATAAAGGAAATTCTAAAAAACCCAACTCCTTTTTACAAAATAATGTCTCCTGATAAGGTATTACCAAATATTGACAAATATTTACAAGAAGTTCTAAAAATAAGTCCTAAAGGAAAAACTTTTTTTAAAATACCTTCATTACATCCTAAAATTACTGCTTTAGCTATTACTTATAATGAAGAAGTAAACATTGACAGATATTTGAATGATATATCATTTGCAGATGAAATTATTATTGTAGATTCTTACAGTACTGATAATACCAAAAACAAATTTTTAAAATATCCAAATGTAAAATTTATAGAACGCAAATTTGATAATTTTACCAATCAAAAGAATTTTGCAATTTCACAGGCTTCTAATGATTGGATTATTTTTTTTGATTTAGATGAGCACATTCCTGAAGGTTTAAAAATTGAAATTCTTACGACTGTTAATTCTGAAAACACTAAAGATGCGTATTGGGTATATCGAAATTTCTTTTTTTCAGGTAAACATATAAAATATAGTGGTTGGAAAAATGATAAGGTTATAAGACTTTTCAAAAAAAATAAGGTTCATTACAGAGAAAATAAATTTGTACATGAAGAAATTATTTGTGATACTAAAGCCGGATTTTTAAAACACAAGATTGACCATTTTTCTTTTAATTCTATAGATTCTTATCACAAAAAATTAAATCAATATGCAAGTTTAAAAGCTGAAGAATTATTTAAAAAAAGGCAAAAACCAAACTTTTTTCATTATTATATAAAACCAGCTTTTCGATTTTTTAGCCACTATTTTTTACAATTAGGTTTTTTAGATGGAAAATCCGGATACATAATTGCTAAAATGTATGCTCAATATGTATTGGATCGTTATAAATACTTGGATCAATTATGGATTGAAAATAGAAAACTGTAAATATAATATTTACAGTTTTCAAAAAGTATAAAATTTATATTTGAAAAGAACACTTCTTATCTATTTCCTCCTTCTTTTTTAGTATTATCTTTTATTTCTTTTCTTTCTGTCTTTTTAATTTTACCATTAGCAAAGGTATATTTAACTGCTAAACTTACTCTTCTACTCTCCCAATCATATCTTCCATCTATATAACTAGGAATAATTTTATTAAATTGAGAATGCTGAGCATTAAACAAATCTGAAATCCGCACAGTAAAACTTAATTTATCATCCATAAATGCTTTTTTTACAGAAAGATCTATTTTCCATTGCTCTTTATAATTATTTTGTAAATCTTTATTTTTGGATTTGTAAATTCCAAATAATTGTACACTAATAGATTTGGGTAGAGTAAATGTATTATTTATCTTTAGAGTATGAGAATCTATATTTCTTTTGCTCCATTTATTTTGAATAGTTCCTGAAATTTTCCCCCAATAATATTCAAAACCAGAATTTATACTCCACCATTTAAATGGATTATAATTAATATCCAACTCTCCACCATACTGATTATTGCCCTCTGTATTTTCACTTACAATTTCTATATAAGTAGGTTGTTCTATAAAACGTTGTAGTATCTGATCTTTTATATCTCTTATAAAAATATTAGCCCCTATATACAATTTTGAAAGATTGGTAGATATTCCCATTTCGTAAGAATTAGTATATTCCGGCTTAATATTTTCATTACCTGAATAAACTATGGTACCAATTGAAAACTGCGGGACTGGAGAAAATAGGCCTGCCCAAGGTCGGTCTATCCTTCTGGAATAATTAAATGATATTTCTGTTTTCTTTTCTTTTCCCAATTTATATCCTGCATGTAATGTCGGATAAATCTGATAGGTATAATCCTTAAAATTTTTCGAATTAGCAAAGTCTGTGTTAGTTCTGGTATCAGAATATTCTCCTCTTATACCTGCCTTTATCCCCAGTCTCGTCCATTCTTTCTTATATTCTACATATAAGCTATAAATATCTCTGCCAAATTCATAAAAGTTTTTGGTCAACACACCATATTTATCTTTAAATTTATTTAAACGAAACTCTGCTCCTGCTGTTAATTCTGAATTATTTGAAAGCGGATTGGTATAGTCTAAATTTGCCCGAAAATTTTCTTCTTTCTGATTCCATAATTCTAATCCTTGTAATGTAGAGTTGCTTTCTGTATCTTCGTAATATTTATCATAATTAGCCTGAACTTCTATCTTATGTCCAGATTTTGCGAACTCAGATTTATAAAATAAATCGTATTCCTGATTTTTTATATGGTAACTATAATTTTGTTGATAAAATTTTTCATTATAAATACTAGATTCTAAACTATTATTTTCAGTTTCTGAATTATTTCCCGATTGATAGGTATATAATGATAATGTATTCTTGTCATTCAAAAAATAATCAAATCCTATTTTACCTGACCGATTAATGGGCTCACCATTTAATTTTGATGTTTGAAGAGAATGAGTACTCTCTCTAAATAAATAAGCTGAATTTTGCCAGTTCCATACATTATATGTACCACTTCCGAAAATATTGAATTTTTCAAAGCCTTGATTAAAATCAATACCTGTCGTATATTTTGAATTTGCTCCGTGGATATAATTTGTATTCAAATTTATATTAGTACCTTTTTTGGAACCTTTTTTCAAAATAATATTGATTATTCCGGATTTTCCTTCCGGAGAATATTTGGCCGGAGGATTAGTAAGTACCTCTATTTTATCAATTAAATCAGGAGGATATTGTCTCATAATTTGTTCAAAAGAGATAGTAGTGGGTTTACCGTCTACTAAAATTTTTACATTGGAACTTCCTCTTAAAGAAATTTGATTGTCTTGATTAACATATATACCGGGAATTGTATTCATAACCTGAGATAAGTCTTGTGATGCTCCTGCTAAATCATCTCCCACGGTAACTACTTTCCTGTCTATTTGATTAACAATAGTTGTTTTTTTTCCTAATACAACCACTCCTTCTATTTCCTTTTCCTTAAATATTTTCTTCAATACTATAGTTCCTATATTAATAGAAGAATCTTCAATACTAAACGATAGCTCTTTCTTTTCATACCCAAATTCTTCTATTAATAATATATATTTTCCCTCGGAAAGTAGTGTACTGAAATTACCTTTTTCATCTGAAAAAAATTCTTTTATAGCATTCCCTTCTTTGAGTACAGATATTTGTGCCCATGAAATTTCTTCAGAATTTGAATCTGTTTCTATTTTCCCTGTAATTTCTTTCATGTTTTGTGAAAAGGCTAAATAAGGTATAAATAAGGCTATATTTAGCAAAAATATTTTTAAAACACTGTTTTTCATAGCTATTAATTTCGATTTATTACTTTGTTATACATAATAGCAACTTATATAAGCAACTATTTTATACAATATGTATTAGATATAGCAGCTTTGTTACATTAAATATGAATTTTTTGAATGCAATTGAAAATATTTTTATCTTTTTATAGAATTATTCTTTTTCATTCAAAAAAATCATTCTTAATAAAAATATAATTTAATTTTTTTATAATTTTTTTATAGTTCCCGATCCAGAAGTTTTTGTCCTGATTAAATTAGCATTCCCTTTATAATATATATCTCCGGAACCCGATATACTTGCTGATATAGTTTTTTCTGCAAATAGTGCTATAGTACCAGATCCTGATACTGAAACATTTACATTTTCAGCTCTAAATTCATCTACTTTTATGTCAGAGGACCCTGAAATTTGAATATTAAAATCTTGGGTTTTTCCTGTCAAAAGAAGGTCTGAGGATCCTGAAACGCTAACTTTAGTTATTGTCGAATTAACTTCCATTTTAACGTCACTTGATCCGGATAATTGTAAACTTGTATTATCTGCAATTAAATTTTTTATCAATATATCCCCTGAACCTAATGTCTTTATTGTAAAATGACTTGCTTTTACATTTTTAAATATAATGTCTCCCGAACCTAAATTTAGAAGACTAAATTCAGATATATCTAAATCTTTTTTCACATAAATATCACCACTCCCTGCAGATGTTATTGATTTTATTTTATCTACAGGTATATAAACCACCATTCTTTTTTTGGAAGATATATTCGTGTTTTTTTTAAATCTTACATATAATGTTCCTGACTTGCTTTCTATCTCAATAAAATCTATCAGATTAGATTCTGCTTCTACAGTAATATCTCCTACATTACCATCTGTTAAAACAATATCTATAGAACTGCGGGAAGATATTTCTGTATAGTTATCTACTTTTTGAATTTTCTTTATTAGTTCTCCGTTACCTACTATTATTTCTTTAGATGAGAAACTATATTTTTTTTCCTGTTTTTGAGCTTTTTCTATTTGTGAATTACAACTTTGAAAAACTCCTAATAGAGCTAAAATTAATATTGTAAATCTCATATTTTTATTATTAAAAATTGGTTTTTAGTTTTTAGATAAATTTCTTATTTGTCTTCCTAAACTACTCATTTCCTGTCTAAATTTTCTCATTTCCTCCTTAAACTCATCCATATCACTTTTTTCCGATGATCTATTTACTAATATGGTTATATCTCTTGAATTATCTTTTTTTATTTTCTGCTTTATGTTTACGTCATTCTCCATTTCTTTATCAATTTTTTGTGTATTATAAGGTTTCGAAATTTCACGACTCTTTTTTTCCATCTCTTCTACTTTCTTCTTCGGGTCCGTTGAATTATAATAATACTTAACAGTAATTTGTTCCTTTTCTGATCTTGATTTTATCGGAAAATCTTTGTATGAGTATGTATTATTATCTTCTTTACTATTTGTATTTCTTATCCAAATTTTTTGTTTATCTTCTTCATTTAGTTCTTTAATTGCAAAAGCTTTTTCTATTTCTTCTGTATTACTGTTTTCAAAAATCTTAGAAAATTCTTCTTTAGGCAATTTTGATACTTTTTGGTTCTTCTCATTTTTAAAAATTTTATCAAGAGCTTCTTTAGATGTAGATATTACATATGCTTTATTTCCTACCATAAGTGTATCTATATAATCATGAGAACCACTCTCCAATGTGTCTTTTAAATAATTAGATATCTCATCTATTTGTAATGCTTGTTTTATTTGCTCTTTTTGTCTAGATGTTAATTCATTCGTTATTTTATCTTGAGCATACACTTTATTGCTGAAAATATAAACTAAGATTAAAATAAAAGGTACGCTGAAAAACTGTAATAAGATGGCCCTGGTTGAATTTTTCTTTCTAGTCATCATTAGTAGCCGTTTTTTAGTCAATATATAATTGAAATTACTGGCAATAGGAACCGCTTGTTTTACTTGAATTGTATCTAATATGAGTTTTTGATATTCATAAATATCTGTTTTTGTTTTTAAAACAGAGTCATCAGCCAGGAATTCATGATTAAGCTGTATAGCTTTTTTATATAAATAAAAAGCAGGATTGAACCAAAATATAGATTTTATTAATTCAATAATTAAAATATCTATAGAATGTCTTTGTCTTATATGAGCTATTTCATGCTCTAATAATTCTTTTCTGGAAAAATTTTCATTTAAATTTTGTTTTGGTATAAATATATATTTCCAAAAACTATAGAGTGGTTCTTTCCGTTCATTAATAACAAGAAAGATTCCGTTATAACTCATCTTTTTACTTTTAAAGACATTTAAATATATTCTAAAAAAATTAATTAAAAATTTTATAATTAATAAGGAAGTTGTACTTATATAAAAAAATAACAGAATATTCTCCCATTTAAATAATGTCTCCTTTTCAGATATTATATCTTTCTTCGTTTCTTTTAATAAAATAGTATGCTGAGATGAATTAATACCTGCATTTTTCTCAGTAATTTCAATAGTACTTTCGTTTTTTTTATTTTCAATCTTTTCTTTTGCCTTTATCTGCGTTTTTTTCAAGGGAGTTTCTTGTATATTTTCAATTAAATTTCCCTTATTGGGTAATGTGATAAAAAAGAAAGGAATTGATAAAGATAAACTTAAGGTTATCAATAAATAAGCTCTGTTAAATCTGAACATTTTCTCTTTTTGCAATAAAAGGAAATAAAACCCTATAAAAAGAGATGAACATAAAACAACTTTAAAAAAATACTCAATCATTTTTTTTCTTTTTTTGGATTTCAGAATCAACTAACTTTTTTAAACTTTCTAGTTCCTCAATTGTTAAATCATTAGATGAAGTGAAAAATGAGGCAAATTGAGGAGCAGAATTATTAAAAAATTTATTTATAATCCCTTTGACTTCTTTAGAAAAATAATCTGATTTTTTTACTAAAGGATAATATTGTCTAGAATTACCAAATACCTCATAGGACAGGAATCCTTTGTCTTGCAACCTCTTTAGTAAAGTAGCTATGGTAGTAGTTGCCGGTTTAGGTTCTGGATAGCATTCAATAATTTCTTTTAAAAAAATTTTTTCCGCTTTCCATATATACCCCATTAACTGTTCTTCCTTTTTAGATAAATTCATTATTCTATATTTATAGATCTTGTTCTACAAATATAGAATATTTTTTTAAAAAGAATGTTGTTTTTTAAAAATTTTTTTTATAACCTTTTATTATAACTAAAAAATAATTTGGAGATATTTAAGATCGTCCATTTATTTATTATATTAAATATGTATAATTTATTTTATCTAATAGTATTGAAGACCAAACGTATAAAGTAAATTATAGAAATTTATTTGATCAGTAATATCAAACTATTTTTATTATACTTATTTCATTTAATCAAAGTAGAATGTTAAATTATCTTTGTAAGTAAGAGAGTAATAATGTAATTATGACATATACATAGAATATAAAATATTAATTTAAATATAGATCCTAATTCAATCCTTTTTTATAAAAATAATATATTTAAATTTTATTATTTAATTCATTTTATAAAAAAATATGTATACTTATTAGCTGTATAAAATAAAATTATACAATAAATCTATGTATATTCTAATTTTACAAAAGTGATTACTAAAAGTAATTTGTTATTGAACTAAAAAATAACCCCATTAAATGAACTTTGGCATGGCTTTTGATAAATATAGAATAATTCATTAAGACAGTGAATTTTCATAGTAGTTAGTTTTGACCCCGCTTTTTGCGGGGTTTTTATTCTTCAGTATTTTTTATTTATAGTACTTTATAATTTGGATGTAATCTTAATATGATCATTAACACATCAGCAATTTAACTTATTTTAATATTTATGAGCTATTTATTAAATATTTAACTATATTTTAACATTTGTTTATATTATTTTAATTGCACGTGGCACAAATCTTGCTCAATAATATATAATTCATAAGGCAGTGAATTTTCATAGTAGTTAGTTTTGACCCCGCTTTTTGCGGGGTTTTTATTCTTCAGTATTTTTTATTTATAGTACTTTTTATAAAATGGATATAATCTTAATATGATCATTAATATATCTGCAAATCACCTTATTTAATTGATTCTATTATTATTGAATCATTTATTAAATATTTAACTATATTTTAACATTTATTTATATTATTTTAATTTCATATGGCATAAATCTTGCTCAATAATATATAATTCATAAGGCAGTGAATTTTCATAGTAGTTAGTTTTGGCCCCGCTTTTTGCGGGGTTTTTTATTTTTTAACATTTTTAACTTTTAATAAATATTTTACGGCATTAATTTTGATATATTGTACATGTTCATAAGGCAGTGAATTTTCATAGTAGTTAGTTTTAACCTCGCAAAAGCGAGGTTTTTATTTTTTATTAAATATTTTTATAAAATGAGGCTTTCTCAATTAAGATTTTATCTACTATATAAAAATAAAAAAGTCTGATAAGTATTTATCAGACTTTTTTTATCAAGTTTTTTATCAATTATTATTTATGTTTAGAATATATATCAGAAACCTTATCCCAATTAACAATTTTAAAGAAGGCTTCTATATATTCAGGTCTTTTATTTTGATAATTTAAATAATAAGCATGTTCCCATACATCTAAACCTAGAAGTGGATATCCTGAAATACCAACTCCTGGCATTAAAGGGTTATCCTGATTAGCTGTTGAACCTATCAATAATTTTCCATCTTTAATTACTAACCATGCCCAGCCTGAACCAAATCTACCTGCTGCTGCTTTTGAAAATTCTTCTTTAAAAGACTCAAACGATCCAAATGCCAAATCTATAGCTTGAGCCAAATCTCCTTGAGGCTTACCTTTTCCATTAGGGGTTAACCATTCCCAAAATAAACAATGGTTTAAATATCCTCCCCCATTATTTCTTATTGGTGTTTTATCAAATCCTTTAACTATAATTTCATCTATTGGAAGATTTTCTAATTCTGTTCCTGAAATTGCATTATTTAAATTTGTAGTATAAGTCGCATGATGTTTGGTTAAATGGATTTCCATTGTTTTAGCATCAATGTAAGGTTCCAACGCATTATATGCATATGGTAATTTTGGTAATTTAAATGACATAATTACTATTTTTTAATTAAACTTTTCTTTATTAACAAATATAATAAGATTTATGATTAATATCATATCATAAAGATCAGAATATTTTATAATAAGATTTAAAAATAATATGGATAGAATTAGTTGTTTTTTTCTTTTTCAAGTAGTAATAAATTATATATAATTATTAAAATAAATTAATTTGTTCTCCTTCATAATCATCAGATTTATCATCATTATTCTCTGATGTTTTTCCTTCTACCTCATCTTCTAATTCCTCTTCTGATTCTTCAATAATTTTAATATTTTTAATTTTTTCTTTGGATAATTGATTTCCTTGTGCTTTAATTCCTTTAATAGCAATAAATTCTTCTAAATTAACTATTTCTTGTTCTTTATTTTTACCAAAATTAATTTCTGCTATCAATTTATTTCCTGTACCAACCCATTCTATAAATGATTTAGGGTTTTCTGAAATGAAAAAAATTTGAGAGTTTAATGTATCTTCTAACAGAAATCTTTTTATATAATAAATGGACTTTTCACCATCATAGTAAATACAACATATTGGTTTTTCAGGTTTCCATTTTTGTATAATTAAAAGATCTTCTTCAAAATGGTTTAATAAATCAAAGGTATTAAGCTTAGCAATACCCTTTGAGTTTATAGTTAATATTTTATCTGTTCCTTTAAATGTTCCTAAATAAGTTCCTCTTCCATCTACATTTAATCTTTGAATAGAATCATCAAACCATATTTTTCTAGGAGCTAACGTTGATACTCCTGTTTCTTTTAATTCTATTTTTTTTACATAGTGTTTTGATACTATATTACCTTTAGATGCTCTTCCTTTAATAGCCAGTTCTGAAAAATCAACATCAAATTTCAGTTTTTTCACCCTCTGGCTAGGTTTCAAATAAATTGTTACCACTTCAGCTTCTCCATTGGGATTTGCTGAAAAATACTGAATTTCTGATCCTTTTTCATTTGAGATCAAATTATATTCTTTATCCCGGGTAATAGAGGTTACAGGAAATCTTTTCATATACCAAGGGCCTAATTTACCTACTTTATAAATTAAATTATAAATAGTTCTGTTATCATTCTTTTTCCAAACTCCAACATAAATAATATTTTTCCCTACAAAAGTTTTAGCCTCTGCTTTAGTAACTAACATAGTTCCATCTTTTCGGAAAATTATTATATCATCAATATCTGAACAATCAAATAAAAATTCATCTTTTTTTAAAGAATATCCTATAAATCCTTCTTCTCTATTTACATAAAACTTAATATTGGCAACAGCTACTTTTGCTGCATCTATAGTATCAAATGCTCGTATTTCTGTTTTTCTTTCTTTTCCTTTTCCGTATTTTTTCTTTATGTTTGTAAAATAATCTATGGCATATTGAATTAAATTTTCTAGATTATACTTAGCTTCAGCTATTTTTCCTTCTAATGCCAATATATTTTCTTCAGCTTTTCCTAGATCAAAACGGGTTATTTTTTTTATGCGTATTTCTATTAATTTAAGAATATCTTCTTCTGTAACTTCTCTGATTAAATGTGATGTAAAAGGTTTAAGTTCTAAATCAATTGTAGAAATTACTTCTTCCCAAGTTTTAACTTCTTCTATCTTGTGATATATGCGGTTTTCTATAAATATTCTTTCTAAAGAAGCAAAATGCCATTGTTCTTGAAATTCATCCAGTTCTATTTCAAGTTCCTTTTTTAATAAACTGACAGTATGATCTGTATTTTTTCGTAAAATTTGTGAAACAGAAAGAAATTCTGGTTTATCAACATTAATAACGCAGGCATTAGGGGATATAGATACCTCACAATCGGTAAATGCATATAGGGCATCCATCATTTTATCCGGAGAGACATCGTTTCCTAGGTGTATTAAAATTTCAACTTCCGATGCTGTATTATCCTCAACTTTTTTTATTTTTATTTTTCCTTTATCATTAGCTTTAAGTATACTATCTATTATAGAGCCCGTGTTGGTTCCATATGGAATTTCACTTATCATTAGAATCCCTTTTTCAGGATTAGACAATTTTGCTCTGGCTCTTATTTTCCCTCCTCTCTCTCCGTCATTATAATTGGATATATCTATTAGTCCACCGGTTTGAAAATCAGGATATAAAACAAAAGATTTTCCTTTTAAATAGGCTATGGTTGCATCAATTATTTCTATAAAATTATGAGGCAATATTTTTGTTGAAAGTCCTACTGCAATACCTTCTACGCCTTGTGAAAGAAGTAAAGGAAATTTAACTGGAAGATTTTCCGGTTCTTTATTTCTTCCATCATATGAAGGTTTCCAAATGGTTGTTTTAGGATTAAAAACAACATCTAAGGCAAATGGGGTTAAACGCGATTCTATGTAACGTGCTGCTGCTGCTCCATCTCCTGTATATATGTTTCCCCAATTCCCTTGTGTATCTATTAGTAATTCCTTTTGGCCTAATTGCACAATGGCATCGGTAATAGCTGCATCACCATGTGGATGGTATTTCATGGTATTCCCCACTACATTTGCAACTTTATTATAACGCCCATCTTCTAACTCTCTCATGGAATGGAGAATACGCCTTTGCACCGGTTTAAGTCCATCATAAACAGAAGGTATTGCTCGTTCGAGAATTACATAAGAAGCATAATCTAAAAACCAATTTTCATACATTCCAGATATTTTCTGAATGCTTTCTTTGTTTTTATCGGGTGTTAATTCTTGTTTGTCTTTGTTATTCTCTTCTATCATTTATTATACTTCTATCTGTTTACGCTGTTTTTCTTCTAAGAATTGTTTATTATCATTAATTACTTTATTTAATGAAATGTTCAAGTCTTTAATTTGTTTTTTTGTTAGATATGAAATATCAAAATATATTTTAGTTTGTCCTGTTTGTACTCTTGTGCTAAATATATAAATTTCTAATCTTTTTTTTAATAAAAATTTATTTTTAATTGCAAATTTTTTAAGTTTTCTTTTTGGAAAATCTGATTGTTTTTCTCTTACTAAAAAGGTAGGGAAAAATGATTTTTCATTTTTTAAAATTAGTGTTTCTCCTTCACTATCATATTTAAAATATGGGCATCCCAAATAACTCATATATAAAAGGGCTAATAAACTTATAATGGCAATTATATCATCTTCTTTTTTTAGAATGTTAATATTTAAATAATTAAGCATAAGGCAAATTAATAAAACTATAAGTAACATTATATTAATAAATGCTACTTTTTGTTTTATATAAGTATTCTGTAATTTCATAATTAGACTTTGAATAATAATAATTAATTTATTTTGTATTTCTACTTTTAATAGTTAAAAAAGTAGATATTATATATCATCAACCACTAAGTTATTTATGATAAATTCTTGTCTTGTTAATGTATTTTTCCCCATGTAAAAATCTAACAATTTATCAATAGATGTATCCTTTCCAAGCATAATTGGTTCAAGCCTCATATCTTTACCAATAAAATTTTTAAATTCATCAGGAGAAATTTCCCCTAAACCTTTAAATCTGGTAATTTCAGGATTTTTACCAAGCTCTTCCAAGGCTTTTATTCTTTCTTCTTCTGTATAACAATACCGGGTTTCTTTTTTATTTCTTACTCTAAATAGGGGGGTTTGTAATATATATAAATGACCATTTTTTATTAAATCAGGAAAAAATTGTAAAAAAAATGTTATCATTAGAAGTCTTATATGCATACCATCTACATCTGCATCTGTAGAGATAACAACATTATTATATCTTAAATCCTCTAAACTAATTTCGATATTCAGTGCGGCTTGTAAAAGATTAAATTCTTCATTTTCATAAACAATTTTCTTAGTAAGCCCATAACAATTCAAGGGTTTTCCTCTTAAGCTAAAAACAGCTTGAGTTTCTACATCTCTACTTTTAGTTATTGATCCAGACGCTGAATCTCCTTCAGTTATAAAAATAGTTGATTCAAGCTTTCTAGGTGATTTTTGATCATTATAATGTTGACGGCAATCTCTTAATTTTTTATTATGAAGGCTAACCTTTTTTGCTCTCTCCCTTGCTAATTTCTGGATCCCAGACAGTTCCTTCCTTTCTTTTTCTGAGGTTATGATTTTCCTTTGAAGAGACTCTGCTACATCTTGATTTTTATGTAAAAAATTATCTAAATGTTTTTTTAAAAAATCATTCATAAATGTTCGTATAGAAACCAAATCCGGCCCCATTTCACTACTTCCTAATTTTGTTTTAGTTTGTGATTCGAAAACCGGTTCTATAACCTTTATTGAAATTGCAGCTATTATTGATTTACGTATATCTGAAGCATCATAATTTTTATTATAAAATTCTCTTATTGTTTTTACAAATGCTTCTTTAAAAGCGGTTAAATGAGTACCTCCTTGGGTCGTATGTTGTCCATTTACAAATGAAAAATATCCTTCAGATTGAGATTTCTCACCATGGGTAAATGCTACCTCAATATCTTCATCTTTAAGGTGAACAATTGGATATATTATATCTCCTTCTATATTTTCTTGTAACAAATCCTGTAACCCATTTTCTGAATAGAATTCTTCTCCGTTAAAATATATTTTTAATCCCGGATTCAGATATACATAGTTTTTTAGCATTTTTTCTATGTATTCCTTTCTAAATCTATAATTGTTAAAGATTAAAGAATCAGGTTCAAATGTTATTTCTGTACCTCTACGTTCCGTAGATTCTGTTTCTGGACTTTCCTTTACAATTTCACCTCTTTGGAATTCTGCTGTACGTGTTACGCCCTCTCTTACTGATTTAACTTTAAAATATGAGGAAAGTGCATTCACTGCTTTAGTACCAACCCCGTTTAAACCTACAGATTTTTTAAATGCCCGTGAATCATATTTACCTCCTGTATTCATTTTGGATACTGCATCCTTCATTTTCCCTAAGGGGATTCCTCTTCCAAAATCTCTTATTTTTATTATATTATTATCTAAAGAAATATTGATACGCTTCCCTTCTCCCATGACATATTCATCTATGGAATTATCTAAAATTTCCTTTAATAATATATAAATTCCATCGTCAGGAGATGAGCCATCTCCTAGTTTTCCAATGTACATTCCCGGACGAATACGTATATGCTCTTGCCATTCAAGAGTTTTTATATTATCCTCTGTATATTGTGATTGATTTCCCATAACTTAGTTAAAAGCAAAAATACATTTTTTTATTATTATTTCAAATCTATATAGATCGAAAATAAACAAATTGTTTATTTTTTTAATATTTTATTCCTCCTATTTATCTATTTTCTGGAGTTCCCTCAAGTTTATTTTTAACTTCCTTAATAAAATTCCATAGACTAACAAATAATAAACAACAACAAAAGCTATGAGAAAAAAACTTATAATAATAAAAATAAGCATATATTTAGGAGAATGTATAGGAAGATGTACCTTTTCTATTTCATTACTATATCCATCTATAAAAGCTTTTCTAAATCCTCCCATAAAAGAGTAATAACCTGTTAAAAATAAAATTATCATTCCTAAGGTAAAGTTTACAATTATGAAAATATTCACAGTTTTCCTAAATTTTAGAATATTATTTATAAATTCTTTCGTAGAGTTTAAAATATTAATTTTTTTGTAACATTTATAAAAATAAAAAATAAAAATAAAAGATATAACAATATTTACATAGGATAGATATTGGCTTATTCTAGCATTTCTCAAATAATTTTGTTGAGCCTCAGCATCTAAATTATTCAAAATAGATTTATCTACAGAAGTAATAAATAATGATAAAAAAACAACTATAAATTCAATAATACTAATTATTACGATATATTTTACATTGTTAGTAGATTTTTTATTCAACATACGTATTAGTTCTGCCCGTGAATATTTATGAGCAGAAATTTGATCTTTCTTCCATGATTCTTTTAAATTATCTAAATCTAAATCTTTATTCATCCTTATCCATAATTTCTTTTAGTTTAATTTTTGCCCTTTTCATCTTTACTCTTGCATTTACTTCTGTAATTCCTAAAGTTTCTGCAATATCTTTATATGGCAAATCATCTAAATAAAGTAATACTAATGCCCTATCTATCTCTGATAGCTTTTTTATTGCATCATATAAATTATTAATTTGTTCTTGTTTATCCGTATAATCTGTATCTTGAGAAATTTTATATAAGTTTTGATCTATTTCCTGTGTATCTATTTTACGGTTTGATTTTCTAAAAAGAGTAATTGCTGTATTTAAAGCCACTCTATACATCCAAGTAGTAAATTTTGAATTTCCTTTAAAACTTTTATATGATTTCCATAATTGTAATACTATTTCCTGAAACAAATCTTGGGAATCTTCTTCATTGGTAGTATAAATTCTACATATTTTATGAATAATCCCTTGATTTTTCTGTATTAATTCGGAAAATTCTGATTCAATTTTTCTCACTGCCTGATACTATAAAATATGTATAGAATTTTAAGTAGTTGTTACAATTGTTTTATTTTTTTCTAAATTAATTGTTATTCACAACTTTTCCTGGATTCATAATATTATTAGGGTCAATAGCTTTTTTTATATTTTTTTGAATCTCCAAATTTGCTTTTGTAAATACAATAGGTAAATATGGTTGTTGTATGAGCCCTATACCATGTTCGCCGGAAATAGTTCCTCCTAAAGAATAAATATATTGAAAAAGATCATATAATATTGCCTGAATAAAAGGATTATTATAAGAATTTTTATATTGGGAATGATTAAACCTAATATGCAGGTTACCATCTCCCGCATGTCCGTAGCAAACTACTTTTAAATTATTTTTTAATGCTAATTGATGGACGAAATTTATTAAATCTGGTAATTTTGCCCTAGGGACAACTGTATCTTCTTCTATAGTATAACCATTTGCTTTAACAATTTCGGCAATTTTTCTTCGCATCTGCCACAATCTACTTTTATCCATCTCATTATCAGCAAAATATATCTCTTCTGTTGTATAATTTTCTAACACAGATATAGTCTTTTCAATTAATGGCATCAATTCTTCTTGAGATTCCCCATCAAAACTAATTAATAAATGAGCTTGTACGTTTTCTTGTAAAGGAATTGAATTATCTTCTAAATGAGCCATTGCCTGCTCCAGAGCATTTCGTTCCATAAGTTCTAAAGAACAAGGAAAAAGCCCGTTTTTGAATATGTCTGTTACTGCTTTTGCTGAATCTTCTAAATTATGGAATGGTATGAGAATCGTTATATCTGTTTTAGGTTTAGGAATTATTTTCAATACTGCCTTTGTTACAATTCCTAAAGTTCCTTCACTACCTATAAACAATTGAGTTAAGTTATATCCTGTTGAATTTTTTAGCGTATTAGCACCTGTCCAAATTATATCTCCATTTGGAAGTACCACTTCAAGATTTAATACAGAAGCTGATGTAACGCCATATTTTACTGCACGTAATCCTCCTGCATTAGTCGCTATATTGCCTCCTATAAAGGAACTTCCCCAACTAGAAGGATCGGGTCCATAAAGAAAACCTAATGGTTCTAAAGCTTGTTGCAAATGAAAATTAATAACTCCTGCTTCCACCGTTGCTTGAAAATTTTGAGTATCTATATCTAAAATTTTGTTTAATTTTTCTATAGAAATAATTACCCCAGCATGTATTGGTAAGGCTCCTCCCATTTGTCCGGTTCCACCTGCACGGGGAGTAATAGGGATTTTATGTTGGTTGCAATATTGTACAATTTGTGATATTTGCTCGACTGTTTTAGGTTTTAAAACTATAGAGGGTAAAAATTTAAGATTTTCTGTATGATCATATGAATAATCAATAAGTGTTTTTTCATCATAAAAACACAAATCTTTTCCTAATAATTCTATAAAATATGTAATATACTCAGGCATAAGTTATTTTTATAAAATACAAAATTAAGAATTTGAAAAAATAAACTCTTGTTTTTGTATATATAAAAAAAGACGGATTTTTTATCTTTGTAACGATGTTTTCAAAAAAATTTGTAATACGGTTACTATTAATAGCTTTAGTTTGTATTATTTTATTCTTTATTAATTTACTTACTGGATATGAAAACATTTCTATATTAGATTTATTTACTTCTCAGAATGAAACCAAAAATCTTATCATTTCTTATCGTTTAAATAAAACTTTAGCTGTAATTTTCGCAGGAATTTCTTTACCTGTAAGTGGTTTTCTTTTACAAGAATTGTTTAAAAATCCTCTGGCTGAGCCTTCGATATTAGGAATATCATCTGCTTCTGCGTTAGCAGTAGCTTTTTCTGTATTCTTAGGAGGTACACAATTAATAATTTCTTTTCAATGGCTAACAGGTTGGCTACTTATACTAAGTGCCCTACTTGGTGCATGGTTTGTATCTGTATTTTTGATATTTTTATCTCAAAGAATTAAAGAGGTTTCGACCTTTATTATTATAGGTTTTTTAATTTCATCATTTTGTGGTTCTCTTATAAGCATTTTACAAATATATTCACAATCAGAAACTTTAAAACAATATACATTTTGGTCTTTCGGCTCTTTTGAAGGACTTTCTGGAATTCAAATTTGGGTTTATAGTATTTGTGTTATTTCTGGATTATTTCCAGCTTTTTTAGCAGTGAAAGAATTAATCGGTTTTTTATTAGGTAATGAGTATGCAAAAGTTTTAGGGGTAAATATGCATCGGTTAAAAGTATGGGTTGTTCTTGCTGTTTGTTTATTGACAGGAAGTACTACAGCTATGTTAGGACCTATAGTATTTATTGGTATTATTATTCCTCATTTCTGCAGACAAATATGGAATCCTTCTGCATTATGGGCACAAATACTTTTAAATATTTTTTCCGGAATCGGTTTTATGCTACTCATTAGCCTTATTATGATTTATACACTGCTTCCTGTTAACATACTTTCGTCTCTTATAGGGATTCCTACCATTCTATTTATGATTTTAAAAACACGATTCAAAAATAGTATGTATTGAAAACTAACAGTGTAAATATAATTCAGCTAGAAAATCTTTCAATAGGATATTCAAAACCTCTTATTTCAAATATAGATACAAAAATAAAAAAAGGTGATATATTGTTATTAATTGGTAAAAATGGAAGTGGCAAAACGTCTTTTTTGAAAACTCTATTTAAAGAAATATCTCCACTTAAGGGTACCATTAAAATATTGGATAAAGATATAACAAAAATATCTGTTTCTGAATTAAGTAAACTAATTTCTGTAGTTTTATCTAAAAGTCAACTAAGCCCAGATCTTAAAGTATATGATTTAGTCTCTTTAGGAAGATATCCATATAAAAAATGGTATCAAAAATTAACAAAAGAGGAAGATAAAAAAATTGAAGAAGTGCTGAACTTATTTGAACTTTACCAATATAAAAACTATTATGTAAATGAACTTTCTGATGGAAATTTACAAAAAGCTATGATAGCTCGAGCCTTAGTTCAGGATACCCCTATATTGATAATGGATGAACCAACTTCTCACCTCGATGTTTCCAATAAGCTGGAGGTTATGAATATTATTCATTATCTAGCGAAAGAAAAAGAAAAAACCATACTGTTTACTTCCCATGATCTTTCTTTAGGTTTGAATGTAGCTGATAAACTCTGGATGATAAAAAATAAAAGTTTAAAAATAGGCTTTACCGAAGACCTTGCTAAACAGGAAGATATTTTAAATTATTTTGCTGGAAAATCTTTAAATTTTAATTATATTATTAATGAATATGAATTCACCCCTCATATAAATAAAAAAGAAGTTTCAATAGAAGGAAAAATCGAATCTATTTATTGGTTACGTAAAGCTTTGATAAGGAATTCTTTTTCTATTCATGAAAATGCACAAATAACTATTATCGGTAAAGATTCTTTTTTTATAGTTCAGAGTAATGAAACAGAATACACATTTATCTCTATAGAGGAAGTGATTAATTTTTTAAATGATATAAAATTATAATTTAGATATATTTATATATTACCAATTTAATGTAAATTTTCATTACAACTTAATTATATAATACAACTGTAATACCTAATTATAATTTATTTAGGTTACTTTAAAAAAGAATAAGTATACATTTTTTACTACATCTCTTCATATAGATTCATTTATTAATATAAATACAAATAACTCTACAAAATGACTTGTCCCTATCTAAATAACTTTTTGCAACTGATGTAAAGCCTTTTCTAATAAAGAACGAGGACACCCTATATTCATTCTCATAAATCCGGCACCTTCTTTTCCAAACATTTCCCCGTCATTAAGTGCTAAATGTGCTTTATTTATAAAAAGAGAATTCAATTCTTTTTGAGATAGGTGTAATTCCCGGCAATCTAACCATAATAAAAAAGAAGCTTCAGGAAGCATAACTTTAATCTGCGGAATATTATTCTGCAGGTAATCATTCACATACTTTACATTATCTTCAATATATTTTTTTAATTCTTTCAACCATTCTTCTCCTTTTTCATAAGCTGTTTGTAATGCTAGATATGCAAAAATGGTTCCATCATTTAGTTCATTGCTTACTAAATATTTATGAAATTTTTCTCTTATTTTTTCATTTTTAATAATAGAATAAGAAGTTACAATTCCTGCTATATTAAATGTTTTGGAAGGAGCATTAAATGTAATACTATTCTGTTCCGCTTCTTGAGATACTGAAGCAAAAGGAATATGTTTATTTCCATTTAATACAAGATCAGAATGTATTTCATCAGAAATTACCAATACTTTATTCTTATAACAAATTTCTGCTAATTGGGTAAGCTCTTCTTTACTCCATACTCTTCCACCCGGATTATGAGGATTAGATAATATTAAAATTTTACATTTTTTGTTTATTATCAGTAGCTTTTCCAAACCAGTAAAATCCATTTTATATCGATCCCCCTCTAGAATTAATGGATTATTTACCACCTCTCTGTCATGTAAATTAGGAATTATACGAAAAGGATGATATACCGGAGGTTGAATAATAATTTGATCTCCTTTTTCGGAAAAAACATCTAAAGCAAAAGCAATTCCTTTGACTATACCCGGTATGTAGCTGATTTCATTTTTTTCAACATTCCATTGATGGTGTTTTTTCTGCCAATCAATAATAGACTGATAATATTCTTGAGATGCAAAAGGATAACCAAAAATACCATGTTGACATCTTTTCACTAAAACATCTATTAATTCCGGAGGAGATTGGAAATCCATATCAGCCACCCATAGCGGAAGTAAATCATCTCTTCCGTATCTTTCTTTTAATACTCCATATTTTAAAGAATCCGTATTTTGTCTGTTTATAACCTGATCAAAATTATATTTTTTCATTCCTTACTAAAGTTTATACAAAAATATAAGTTTTATTTTAATAAGAGGAAGATTATTCGTTACTTTTGTTATTTATATAATCTATTCAACCTACCCAAATTCTACTAATTTATGGAAATGCATCAACATTTATTATATGAAATACAAAAACAAGTGAAACTTTCTGAAAATGATATTAATCTGTGTTATAAGTTATTTGAACCTGTTTATATTTCCAAAAATACAATTCTTGAAAAAGCTAATCATATCCCAAAATACATATATTACCTTATTTCCGGATTTATGCGTTTATTCTATTATGATGAAAATGGTTATGAAGTTACTACTCATATAAATTGCCCACATGGTTTTTTTTGTTCTTATATGGAATTTTTAGACCAAAAGTGTTCTCCTGTAAATGTTCATTGTATTACAAATTGTGATGTACTTAAAATGAATAGATCTGATTATTCCTTTATGATGGAAAATAGCTCTGCATGGAAAGATTATGCCACTTTCATTTTACAGAAATCTTTAGACTACAATGAAAATAGAGCTAAAAATTTTGCCATTTTAACTGCTGAACAAAGATATTTGGATTTAATAAATGCCAATCCTAAGATCATAAATCATGTTCCTCTACAATATATTGCTTCCTTTTTGGGGATTAAACCAGAAAGCTTAAGCAGAATTCGAAAAAATCTGCTTGACAAATGTTAAGTAGATTTTCCTATAAGTTTCTGAATTTTGTATTTATAATATAAAGTTTAAAAATATGACATCAAATGAATTGGTTCTAGTTACCGGCGCAAATGGACATTTAGGTAACAATTTGGTTAGATTACTTGTACAAAAAGGATATAAAGTACGTGCATCTGTTCGAAATATACATAATACAAAATCATTTGAAGGCGTAAATTGTGAAGTTATTTATGCAGATATCACCGACAAAGATTCTATGATTAAAGCTATGAACGGAGTTAGTATAGTCTTTGCTGTTGCCGCTGTATTTAAATTATGGGCTAAACATCCAAAAGAAGAAATTTATGATACCAATATGAAAGGTTGTCGTATACTATTTGAAGCAGCTTCTTTTGCTCAAGTTAAAAGAATTGTATATGTAAGTTCTATTGCTGCATTAAATTATTCCTCATTTCCGGTTAATGAAAATTCCGGATATAATAAGGACCGTAGAGATATGTATTATAATTCAAAAAACGACAGTGAAAAATTAGCTTTTCAATTATCTGAAAAATACAATATTGAATTAGTTACTGTATTACCCAGTGCAATGATTGGTAGTGTTATAACAGATAAATTAAGCAATTCCAATGAAATACTGAAAAACTTAATATCTAATAAAATTCCATTGGAAACTCATATATATATTAACTGGATAGATGTTAAAGATGTGGCTCAAGGCTGCTATATGGCTGCTATAAAAGGACGCAAAGGAGAAAGATATATCCTGGCTAATGAAAAAGGTATGTCTCTTACTACCACTATTGAAATAGCTAATCAGATCCTTCCTGAATTAAAGTTAAAAAAACCGAAATCAGTTCCTAAATTTATTCTTTATTCTATGGGATATATAATGGGAATTATTGCAAAAATTACTGGAAAAGCACCTGCTATTACTGAAAAAGAAGTTTCTATGTTTTATGGTCTAAAACAGGATTTTAATATTTCAAAGGCTAAAAATGAATTAGAATTTTCACCTATTCCATCAGAAAAAGCACTCAAAAATGCAATTTTATATATGTGGAAAAATAAGGAACATTTTTTGTGATTTTTTATAAATAATATATTTGTTGTATTATTTATAAAAAGCCTTATGAAATTACGATATATTTTTCTTTTTATTTTTGCAATACTCTCCGGAATACTAATTTTAACTAATCCTGATAAAAAAGCTCATGAAATTTTTTTAAGGAATAAATTCATATATTTATTTGACCAAAAAGCAGAAAATGAATTAAATAAAATTCAGAATCCTAATTTAAAATTCATTGGTAATCTCAGTAAAAATATACTCCCTGCATTAGAATATAAATGGGCAAATAATTTTATTGAAAAATATACAAAACGTAAAAATTATTTATTATTTTCTACAATTCAGGTTCTATATAAAGATAAATGGCATACTGTTGGAATTGGAATATTAAACCATATCCATTTGTTTCCAAGTTTAGAGGAAAAAATACAGAAACTGGATGTAAAATCTGAAGCTTTAAAATTTTTAACAGAGTAATAAATTTACTTCTCTTTTTTAAAAAAAGATATTATTAGTAGCAATACTATAGCTCCAATAGTAGACATAGACAATACTCCTATTCTGCTTTCTTTATTAACGGAAATTTGTAATAAACTAAATATCCATCCTCCTAAGACACTACCTATAATTCCTACTAAAAGATTTATAAAACATCCAAATCCTTTTCCTCTCATTAAAACACCTGCTAAAAAACCTGCAATAATTCCTATTATAACAGACCAAAAGAATGATACCCCACTCATATTTTTATAATTTTGATATAAAAATATAAAAAAATATCAATATTTATGTTAATATTTCTCTTTTTTTATTATTTTTTTCCAATCATTATATCCCAATAGTGCAATAATGAATAAAAATAGAGTAAGTATCGAATATAGAATTAATCCTTTGTGCAACATTAATGGAATAGCTATAAAATTACTAATATTTAAAAATATCCAGTTTTCTATTTTCCTCTGTGTAAGCAACCACATTCCAGCCCATGCAAAAGCACTTACCATAGAATCCCAAAGAGGCACATCGGAACTTGTAAAAAAATTAAGGAATATATACAATACACAAATAGAGAAAATTACTATACATATCGCTACTTTTAATTCTTTATCTGAAGAATAACTGACCTGCAAATGGCTTTTACGTTTTCTAACCCAAATATACCATCCGTATATGCTCATAATCAAATAATAAAATTGTAGGATTATCTCTGCAAATAACTTTACATTAAAATATAAGTAAATTGTAATAAGTATGCTTGTTATTCCACATGGATATAACCATACTTTATTATATTTTGCATAAATAACCTCAGCAACGCCAAAAAATACCCCTATCATTTCCCATCCGGAAATATTTGCCATTTGACTTTGTATAATCTGTCCCCAATTTTCCAATTCCATCTTATTTTTTTAATAAGAAAAACTTATAATTTAATATTTTTATTTTTCCTTTTTACTTTTAATGTTTACAAAACCAAATTCATTAGTTTTTTTTATAGTATTAGAGATAAATTACAAAATATAATTTATAAAAGCAGCCATATAATATTACAAAAATATTGAATATTTCAAAAATTATTTTTCATATACCTACAATTCAACTATAATTAACCATATGCTATTTTCATAACCTATGATTTTTCTTCTTGTTTTTAATGAATAGCCTATATATTTTATAAATATGATAAATTTTTGTTAAATTTACTTTCTTATTATAATTTATAAACCTTAATAGCTTGAAATATGAACGTAAATAAGAGTTTAGAAAAAAAAAATAATATCAAAGAACCAATTTATCATGTGGCGACAGATGTATATAAAGAAGCCAGAATTATCCGGAATAAATATACCAAACTAGCTTCTTTAGAAATAAATACACAGAGCAAATGGTCTTTATTTGCTGGAAATTCTCCAGAAACTATAAATTTAGATACCCCAATAGCGACAGGTAAAGATCATGGTATTTACCCTTTGTATGTGAGTACAAGCGAAAGAAGTTATTTTAAACTTACTACGGATCATGGAGAAGCCATTCTTTCAGAAACTCAATTGCCAATGGCCGGAGGATATAATTTTAGAGATTTAGGAGGAATACAATCTTCTAATGGGAAACATATAAAATGGGGGAAAATATTCAGAACTGACGATTTATATAATTTAACTCCTGAAGATTTACAATATCTTTCCAGTATTCCTATCAATTATGTAATAGATTTCCGCTATAAAGACGAATGTAGTTCAGCTCCTGATAGGTTTCCGAATGGTTTAAAGAAATGTTATTCTTTAAGTATCAAACCCGGTAATTTGTTAAGTTTACGTAAACAAGAAGGAGTAACTAAAGAAGATATTATTGAGAAAATGATGGAACTTTATAGAATTATGGTATCTACTCCTGATTGTATTGCTATATTTAAAGAGTTTTTCAAAATTATGGAAAGAGGCGAAAATCCACTTATTTTTCACTGCTCTGCAGGAAAAGACCGTACAGGTGTTGCTGCATCCTTGCTACTATTTTCCCTAGATATTCCTTATAAAACAATTATGGAAGATTATATGTCTTCCAATGAATATTTGGATGATAAGTATCTTCCTCTATTTGAAGAAAATCCTATTAATAAATACCTATATACAGTCAGACCTGAATTTCTGGAATCTGCAATTTTTGAAATTAATAAAAAATACGGCTGTGTACAATCTTATCTACAAGATGTTTTAGATGTCAAAATAGATAAAATGAAAGAAATATATCTTTTCTAAAAAAGCAATAGTAAAAAGCTGTTAAATATAAACAGCTTTTTTTATAGACATTTATCAAAATAACCTAATTTTCATATTTTGCAATCGTACTGCATTTAAAATTGCTAATAATGCAACTCCTACGTCTGCAAAAACAGCTTCCAATAGATTAGCATCTCCAAATAATCCTAAAATCATTACTAAAAGTTTGACACCAAACGCTAAGATAATATTTTGCCACACAATTTTTTTTGTAGCTTTACCTATACGTATAGCCAAAGGTACCTTTGCCGTTTTATCATCCTGAATAATTATGTCTGCAACCTCAATTGTTGCATCGCTTCCTAGACCTCCCATAGCTATACCCACATCACTTAATGCTATTACAGGAGCATCATTAAAACCATCTCCTACAAATGCAACCATGCCCTCTGTCTGTTTTTTTATTTCTTTCATTTTTATAACCTTATCTTCCGGCAATAAATCTCCAAATGCCTGATCTATACCTACTTCTTTTGCTACTTCCTGAACAATGGTATTTTTATCACCACTAAGTACAGTTGTACCTATACCTAATGCATGCAATTGTCCTATGTCTTTTTTAACATCGGGCTTAAGTTGATCCGCTATCTCTATATATCCGGCAAATTTATTATTAACAGATATTAAAACCAGCGTATTAACTATTTGTTTGATATTTTCGTCATATGATATATGGTAAAGATCTAATAATTTAAAGTTACCAACTAATATTTCGTTTCCTTCAATTTCTGCCTTAATTCCTTTTCCTGGAATATCTTCTAAATAAGATATTTTTGATACATCAGGTTTCATCTGTATTTGCTCTCGTATAGCATTTGCTATAGGATGAGTGCTTCCTGACTCCGTTATATTTACCCAATCTAATATTTTATCTTTTTCAAAACCATTTGCGACATGTATATTCTGAACTATAAAATTACCTTGTGTTAAAGTACCTGTTTTATCAAAAACAACTTGTCTGATTTTTACTAAAATATCTAAAAAATATGAACCTTTTATTAAAATTCCGTTTCTCGAAGCCAAGCCAACGCCTCCAAAATATCCTAAAGGGATAGATATAACTAAAGCACAAGGACAAGATATTACTAAAAATATAAGAGAACGATATAACCAGGTTTGATAATTATAATTTTGTAAAACAAAATAAGGTACAATAAAAACTAAAAGAGCTATAAAAAATACTGCCGGGGTATATATTTTAGCAAATTTTCGTATAAATAATTCTGTCTTAGCTTTTTGAGAATTAGAATTCTGAATCAAGTTTAGAATTTTAGAAAGCTTACTATCTGAATAAGGTGTGGTGACTTTTATTTGAGATATTGTATTAAGATTGATCATTCCTGCTAAGACAATGTCTCCTTTTTCTTTAGTCTGAGGGGCACTTTCTCCGGTTAAGGCAGAAGTATTAAAAGAGGCTGAAGAAGATATTAATTCACCATCTAAAGCAACTTTTTCACCGGGTTTTAACTGTAAAACTGAACCTACTTGTATTTCTTTTGCTTTAAATACTTTTAAGGAGTTGTCATTTTCCAAAACGGTTGCTACATCAGGCCTCTGATCCAAAAGAGAATTAATATTCTTTTTTGCTCGAGATACTGCCAAATCCTGAAAATTTTCTCCTATTGAATAAAATAACATTACAGCTACGGCTTCAGGATATTCTCCTATATAAAATGCTCCTACAGAAGCAAGAAACATTAATGAAAATTCATTGAAAAAATCTTTATTTTTAAATTCTTCACACATTTCTTTAAATACCGGATATCCTACAGGAAAATAGGCTATCAGATACCACACAAGTTTTATCCATTTCAAATGAAAAAAACTTACATCAAAATAATCCAGAATTATAGCTGCAATCAACAGAATAAAACTAATAATAGCCGGAAGAAATAATTTAAGAATATTTGTATTCTCTTCTATTCCTGTGTCTTGTTCATAGTTATGATCCTCCCCATTTTTTTTATTATCATTAGAGCTTGAACAACATTCTGAATGATTATGTGTACACATTATATTAAAATTTAAATTTTGTATATCAAAAATACCCTATGCTAAATGCAACTCAATTGCAAAGTTTACATATTGACTTAATTTCTAAGTAAAGCATTTCTATATTTTACAAAGTAATTATAATTTATAATGCTTAAAATAATTGTATCGGGAAATATAAATACATTTCCCAATAACGCTAAAGGTATTCCTTTTAAAGAATTGAACAGAACGTTTATAATAGTTTGTAATTTGATTTCCTTTATATAATTTAAATCTGAAAATAAGGAGTATAAACAAATTCCTAACATTTCAATGCCAAGTGTAGTAAAAAAAGCTAATAATACTAAAATAAATTTGTGTGTATTTTTATTAATTGAATATTTGAAAATAAATGACAAAAATAAAATTGCTGAAATACTCATCTCAAAAATTATCCCTTTGCAGGATAAAAAGAACAAAATATTTCCTATAATCAAGTTAAAAAAAATGCAATAAAAAACTATTTTTTTCTTTTTACTCATGTTTTTAACTTTAATGATTTTTTCTAAATATATAAAAAAGCAATTGATTATCCACTATATTAAGATGGATTAATTTTATACATTTGCAGAAAATTTTTATAATGAAAAGTGAAGATATACTAATAGAATTAAATACTTTATCCAAAAATACATTAATGGAAACACTAGGTATTGTATTTACAGATTTTACCGGTGATACTCTTACGGCAGAAATGGTAGTTGAATCAACTGTACATCAGCCTATGGGATTTCTTCACGGAGGGGCATCTTTAGCGATGGCAGAAAGTGTAGGTTCTTTACTTAGCATGACCAGTGTTGATACAAAAAAATATTATGTTTTTGGTACTCAGGTAACTGGATATCATATAAAAGCAGTAAGACACGGGAAAATCCGTGCAGTAGCCAGTTTTATAAATAAAGGGAAAAATACACAGGTGGTAGAAATAAATTTGTATAATGAAACTAGAGATACAACATTTAAAAACGGCTATGCTTCAATGACAAATCGTATTGTTGCTAAAAAAGATTTTAAATAATGATTACGTCTTTTTTTAATAATCTTATTAATTCTGGTTCCGCTTTTGCCTGTATCAAGTTTCCCGAAGAAAAAAATATATATTTAATTATACAGGATCAAAAGGGAAGTAATTTTTACTCGTTTACTTCTTTTGACTCGTCAAAAAAATATGTATTCCCTTTTTCTCAATTTAATAAAATTTCCGAATTTGAATGGGAAAAACTTACATTCTCCTTAACTAATAAAAAAAATACCCAGACAATTAGTGAGAGCAATTACTTGAGGATTTTAGACAAAACCTTATATTTTTTACAAGAAAAAAATGCGGATAAAATAGTAATATCTAGAGAAAAATGGGTCGATAATTCTAATATAAATCCTATACAATCTTTTTTATTTCTCTGCAAAAAATATCCTAATTCTTTTTGTCATCTCAGTTTTTGGAATTCAGAAGAAGTTTGGTTAGGAGCTACACCTGAAATTTTAGGATCTTGGAGTAATTCTACTTTTAAAACTATGGCCCTGGCAGGTACTCTTCCTGATAAAGATTCTTTTGTTTGGGAAAATAAAGAAATGGAAGAACAAAAATATGTAACAGATTATATTTATAATAAATTACAGTATTATTCTTCATCTATTTCAGTAAAAGGCCCTGAAACTCTTCACTTAGGACATGTGAAACATTTAATCACTTATTTTTCAATTCCTTTAAATGACCCACAACTGCTTTCGAAACTCATACATTCTCTACATCCAACTCCTGCAGTATGTGGTCTACCTTTAGAAGTAAGCAGGAATTTTATAATTAATGAAGAAAAATATAATCGAGATTTTTATGCCGGTTATATTGGTATAGAAACTTCAATCTCCAAAAATTATTTTGTAAATCTACGATGTGGAAAACTTTACACTAATGGAGCCTTACTTTTTGTAGGAGGTGGAATTACGGCTGAAAGTAACCCAATACAGGAATGGAAAGAAACTGAATTAAAAGCAAAATTTATTACTGAGTGTTTATAGTTTTCCTTAATCGATAATTAATATTTATTTTTAGTATTTAAGCTTTTAATTAACAAAAACTTTTTACATCAGACAAATACCTTACTTTATTTAAAAATATAATATAATTGAAAATAATTTTATATTATTTCCAATTTCAAAATATTATTTTTATATTTATAAAATTAAAATATATTGTTATGAGTGAAAATCTAAAATGGGAATTTTATCAAGATTCTAAAGGAGAGTGGAGATGGAGATCAATTGCCAGCAATGGCAAAATTGTTGCAGCTTCAAGTGAAGGTTTTTCGTCAAAAGTTAACGCCATCAATAATGCAAAATTTTCAGGATATAAAGGGTAATTCTATTATCTTTTACTATTCCTTCATTATCTCTAATATTTTTTTACATTAAATATGTCTCCATAATTTAGTAATCATTTTTAGTAAAATATTTCTTATTGTTAAGAAAACAATAAGAAATATTTTTTACGCTTTTTGTATGTAGAACATTTTTTTGTATAAATTATAATAGTTTATAATTTCTATTATATACTTAGTCAAAAAGACTTAATTGATTTGTATCTATATTTTTTAATTTATTTCCAGGTTTAAATCCTGATTTAGTAATTATTTTTGAAGTATCTGAATTTTTAATCACATCCCCTAAAACAGTTTTACCTCCATACTTCCATGAATTTTTTCTTTCTTTCTCTATCCAATCCTGCAATTTATAATCAGGAATAAAATCTTTCTCTATATTCATTGATATTTTAGAAAGATTTTTTAGCGCTTCGTATTTATCTTTTTCTCCTAATTTTGCCAGATGTAAAGCTTTATCGAAAATTTCAATAGTTTCATCATACACCCGTGTAGGCACAGGAAAAGGGTGTCCGTCTTTACCACCATGGGCAAAAGAAAAACGTGCAGGATCTGAGAACCGGGAAGGAGTTCCATGGATAACTTCACTGACTAAAGTTAAAGATTGTAAGGTTCTGGGACCTACACCATTTACTAATAATAAAGATTCTATATCTTGAATGTTTGTTTCATGTGCTAATACTAAAGTAGCTCCTAGCCTTTTCAAGTTTACATCTTTTTCTAATACTTCATGGTGCTTAGGCATAATAAGAGATATTTCCCTCATTAATTTATCCGGATTTTCTTTAGTTAATTCTAAAATTCCTAGTTTAGTTGAATTAGCTTTTACATCTGTAAGATTCAAAATTTCCCCCTGATTTTTACCATAAATAAAAGTATGAGGTTGTTCTGTAAAGGATTTTACTGAAGATGATAACCAATGATATCTCCTTGCCATTTTTTCAAAAGGATTCATTCCCTGCTGAATTACTGCCCAATCACCTTCCTGGGTTACTATAAATGAATGTAAATATATTTGGAAACCATCTTGAACAGCCGTATTATCTACCTTGGCTACCAAACGACTATTTTTTACTAAATCCTCACCATTCAATCCTGTTTTATAAGCTATATCTAGAAGTTCTGAGGGTGTATTGCGTGATGATTTTCCTCTTCCTCCGCAGATATAAACTCCTAATTCAGAGGATCTCTGATTTACCGATTTTTTTAATGCATTCATCACAGAAGTGGTTATCCCCGAAGAATGCCAATCCATTCCCAGCACACAACCCAAAGATTGGAACCAAAATGGATCACTTAATTTTTTCAGTAATGCCTTTCTTCCATATTCCTGGACAATAGCCTCTACAATTGCTCCTCCTAGCAAACTCATTCTTTTTGCAAGCCAAATTGGAACTGTTCCATAATGTAAAGGCAAATCTGCATATCCTTTCTTCATTATGTAAAGTTACGCAAATGCTCTTGAAATTATAAATATTAATAAGGAAAATAAATATATGTATGCATCTAATAATCTAAACATTAATTATGGAAAAATATTTACTTTATAACTAAGATCATATGCTATGTAGATACTTTGCAAACGTATGGTAGATATTTTGTAGACACTTGTATAAGGATCATAAAGCAGTGTAATTTCTATTTTTGAAATCAATTAAAATAACCGAAAATTTATTGAAATTATGAAAAAAAATTACATGATCTTATTCCTTACTCTATTTCCTCTACTATTTTTTTCCTGCGATACGGTAAATTCTATTACTAGCTCTGTAAGAAGCACAGCCAACAGTATATCCAATACAGCTAATCAAACAACTAAAACTATTGAAGATACTCAATCAGCTATTAATGATGTAAAGAAGACTACTGAAAAAGCTCAGAATACTACTAAGAAAAAAAATAATAAGTAAGGTAAAAACTTATTTCACTTATCTTAAAAAAATAAATCCTTTCTCTGTATATGAGATAAGGATTTATTTTATCGTGGTAATTCAAATTTAGTTATATAATGAAAATCGGTTTTACCTCTTTTATTCTCTCCATATAAGCTTTATTGGTTTGTAATCTCAAATAGTTTTTTTTTGAAATTATATCCTTTTTCCTGAGCAGAAAAATTAAATTTTACAATGAACACAAATAGCAATAATAAGATCTTCTTTTCATAATATATCAATAGTTATAATAATAACTCTGGCAACCTAACAATATTTATTTACATTAAACTTAAAAGATCATTCTTTTAGTATATTAGTAATTTAAAATTAAAAAAACTCCAACTACCTTTATAAGTAATTAACTTTTTAATAAATATAAAGATTGAGTAAAGTATAAGAATACTACCTGACAAGCACTTAAAAATCAGTTATTTTTTATTAATAATTTTTCGGTAACTAAATTACTTAGCACTTCTACACGATTAGAAGAAATAATTTTCAAGGTCATACTCTTATCAAATTCTTCAATTTGAATAACTTCTAATTCTAAACCTAAAGTTAATTTTTTGGAATTTAAATATTTTAAAAATTCTCTGGAACTATTCATTACGGCAGCAAGTAAAACTTTATCCCCTACCTTGCATTCACTAAGCTTTTTATAATGCACCCATTCCAACTTTCCATCTACATCCGGAATAGGAGATCCGTGAGGATCAAACTTAGGATAATCTAACAATTTATCCATTTTTTCGAAAAACTTATCTGAGTGAACATGTTCAAGCTGTTCTGCAATTTCATGCACTTCTTCCCAGCTAAATCCCATTTTTTCCACTAAATAAATTTCGGTAAGCCTATGTTTTCTAAGAATTAATCCCGCTTCTTTTAGCCCCTTTTCTGTCAGTTTAAATGGCTTATAACTTTGATAATGAACCAATCCCTTTTCAGAGAATTTTTTCATCATGCTATTAACTGTAGGCATTTTTATGTTTAAAGACTGACTTAAAGCCAGAGTTGAAACCTCTCCTTTTTCATTGGTCAAAGCCAATAACGCTTTTAAATAGTTTTCTTCTACATAAGAGTACATGCACAAATATAAAAATTTATTTAATAAGCAAAAATTAAAATTTAACCAAATAAATTTGTTAGATAAATCTAATTTTATAATTTTGCAAGTATAAATATTATATATGAAAAAGTATTATTGCCTTTTTGTCCTTTTAATATCAGTAAGTAATTTATTTTCTCAATCGGAAAAAGATTCTCTAGAGAATGACAGAGCTAAAAATATAGAAGATGTTGTCATTACTGGAACACTTAAAGAAGTAAGAAGATCTGACAGCCCTATACCTGTAGAAATTATTACTCCTAAATTATTTCAAAAAAATCCTACTCCCAGTCTTTTTGATGCCGTCGGAATGGTTAACGGAGTTAAACCTCAATTAAATTGTAATGTATGTAATACGGGAGATATACATATTAATGGAATGGAAGGCCCATATACCTTAATATTAATTGATGGAATGCCTATTGTAAGCGGACTTTCGACCGTTTACGGGCTAAGTGGTATCCCCAATAGTATTGTGGAAAGAATTGAGGTGGTTAAAGGTCCTGCTGCTTCTCTTTATGGTTCTGAAGCCATGGGAGGAATTATAAATGTTATTACAAAAAATCCAGTTAAAGCTCCCCTATTTAGTTTAGATGTTTTTAGTACTAGTTGGGGTGAAGTGAATACTGATACTTCCCTTAAATTTAAAGCAGGTAAAAAAGCCACAAGTTTATTAGGTATTAATTATTTTTATTATGATAATCCAATTGATAATAATCACGACGGATTTACCGATTTAACTATTCAAAACAGAATTTCTGTTTTTAATAAATGGAATTTTGAAAGAAAAGAAAACAGAGTTGCTAGTTTAGGATTACGCTGGGTCAATGAAGATCGTTGGGGAGGTGAAATGAATTGGAATAAGAAATTCAGAGGAAGTGATGAAGTATATGGTGAAAGTATTTATACTAAAAGAATTGAAATTATAGGTGCTTATCAACTTCCTTTAAAAGAAAAAATTTACACTCAGTTTTCATATAATTGGCATGATCAAAACTCCTGGTATGGAGCAACTCCTTACAAAGCTACTCAACAAGTTGCCTTTATACAGACTTATTGGGATAAAACCATCAAAGACCATAATATTTTGCTTGGTGCGTCCTTCCGGTTTACTCATTATGATGATAATACTCCGGCTACTGCTTCTTCTGACGGACTTCGTAACGATCCAGCCGAAACGCCTCTTCCGGGTGCTTTTATTCAGGATGAATGGAAAATAAATACTCAAAACAAATTATTATTGGGATACAGATATGATCATGATAAAAACCACGGTAACATTCACTCTCCAAGAATAGCTTATAAATTTTCGCCAAATACTAACAATACACTTAGAGCTAGTTTTGGAACAGGATTCAGAGTTGTTAATATTTTTACGGAAGATCATGCGGCTCTTACAGGAGCCAGAGAAGTGATTATTACTCACTCTTTAAAACCTGAAAAATCATATAACGGAAATTTGAATTATGTTCTTAAGATTCCTACTTCCGATTTACTTATGAATTTTGATGTTACCGGGTTTTATTCTTATTTCACCAATAAAATTGTAGGAGATTTTGATACAAACCCTAAACAGATTATTTATGATAATTTAGACGGTCATGCTATTTCTCAGGGAATCTCGTTAAATGCAGATCTTACTTTTAATTTTCCCCTTAAATTACTTGCAGGAATCACGTACATGGATGTATACCTGAAAGAGAAAGATGAAAACTATATTAACCGTAAGGTACGACAACTCCATGCTCCAAAATGGTCCGGTACCTTTGTAGCTACTTATACATTCCCAAAAAATGTTATTATTGATTTTACCGGTCAATGGAACGGCCCAATGCGTTTACCTATAGAACCCAATGATTATCGAGATGAAAATTCTCCTTGGTTTTGTATAGCTAATATACAAGTTACTAAGAAATTCGATAATGGAATTGAAGTGTATGGAGGATTAAAAAATCTATTTAATTTTATTCCTAAAAATCCTTTAATGCGTCCTTTTGACCCATTTGATAAAAATGTTGACGATCCTGTGAATAATCCTAACGGATATACTTTTGATACATCTTATAATTATGCTTCATTACAGGGAATTCATGGTTTTT
Organism: Apibacter adventoris; assembly: GCF_002964965.1. Lineage (NCBI taxonomy): Bacteria > Pseudomonadati > Bacteroidota > Flavobacteriia > Flavobacteriales > Weeksellaceae > Apibacter > Apibacter adventoris. The sequence goes on along the minus strand of NZ_PSZN01000005.1, from coordinate 10,989 downwards.
TAGGCCTAAGGTATAATTTATTTTAAGATTAGATTATTATAACATAGAAAAACATGTACAGAAAAAAATATATGCTTAAACACTTATACTTTTCTTTATTTCCTATACACTATTTTTTTTTAAAAAATTTAGGTAAGTTTCTGTGCATGTTTTTCTTTTTTTTAAATGGTTTTTTGTTTTCACAAATTTCTTTTAATAATTTATCGGAAAACATGAAAAAAAATCCAAAACCTATTGTACTGTATATAGATTCTGATTATTGTGCTTATTGCTCCATACAACAAAAACAATTAAGTAAAGATAAAAAAGTTCAAGATATCCTTTCTCATAACTTTTATTTTGTAAAAATTAATTCTGAACAGAAATCTCAGATAATTTTCGATCATCAGGTTTATGAATATAATACAAAAGCCGAAGCCCATCAACTAGCCTGCTTATATGCTTTGGAAAATGGAAAAATAGCAACTCCTACCTGGGTGATTTTCTCTAAAGAATATATCCCTATTTTTAAATATAACGGATTAATTAATGTAAAAGATTTACAAATACTCCTAGAAAATTTCTCAGAAAAATAATTCTCTTACTTTCTCATAATTACTTTCCCTTCTTTTTCTAAGTATGAGGATATTTTTCCACTATCTCCGGTTTACTAAAGTCTTATTATTAGCAATTATTTCCCATGATAAATCCGTTTTTATTAGAAAAAGTTAATCCTAGTTTATATGCTTTTTCTTTATTTATTTTTGCATTTTTTTCAAATTTTTCAAATTCAAATGTTCCATAATAAATAACCTGATGCTCTTTTAAGTATTTTTTTTCTCGATTACACCCAACTAAACTTAGCATTATAGATAAAATAGACATAAATAATATTTTTTTCATTTTGTTAATTTTAATCATCGGGTTTCCAGTCTGCAGCTTTTTATTTAATTACCGTTATTTTAGTTTTTTCTCCTTTATGCTGTTTGGATGTACTGGTTACCAAATAGTTTAATCCATTAAGTAATCCGGAAGGTTTTTGTGTATCTTTAGAAATAATCAAATAACCTAAACCTTGATTTATTGCTATTTTTACTGTTGTGATACATTGCTCTCTATCTCAAGTCCATACACTGTATACTTTCTAATGTTTATATCTTTCTTCCCACCAAGATTGTATTTTTACTTAGTTTGTGGAACATCATGATAATATATGGACAAATCATTTGATAATGATATTCTTATATATTTATCTGTTTTTATTTTATTTATTTCTCCTGAATTTCCATTAATCCAAATGCCTGATAATGTATAAATACCTGTTTTTAAATCATAAAGAAGAATTGAATTAAAAATATAACTATCCCCATAGATAATAGCTAAAGAATAATTTTCAGTTTCATTTTGATTCACAGATAGATATAATTTTTTTGCCTCTTCTATAGAAATTTTTAATTCTTTTTCTTTTTCTTTAAATCTAGAAGTACCATAAATATAAAACTCTTCTTTTTCCATATTTTTATTATGACAAGAAATTATAATTAATAAGTTCAGTAAATTATATAAAAAAACATTAATTTTCATCTTTTAATTCATTATGTTCTTTACTATTAGTTATCAAATAGTTTAATCCATTGAGTAATCCGGAAGGTTTTTGTGCATCTTTAGAAATAATCAAATAACCTAAACCTTAATTTATTACCTTTTATTAGTGTAAAGTATTGTATTCCCATAAAAAAATTATTCTAATATAAAATTTGTAAATTTCATTTTATATCTACGTTCTATTTTTTCTTTATAATTTCTTTTTTATAATAATTTTTTGGTATTTTAAGTATGATGTGTATATTCTTATCTGTTTTTATTTTCTTTGCTTCTCCTGTGTCTCCATTAATCCATATTCCAGATAAATTGTATTCTCCTGTTTTTGCATTGTATAAAAATGGAGAAAATATATAATTATTATTATATATTATATCTAGATTGCAGGATAAAGTATCTTTTTTATTTACCAGTAATTGGAATTCATAATTAGCATATATTTGGGCTGCTTCTTCCAAAGAAATTTTTAATTCTTTTTCTTTTTCTTTAAATTCAGAAGTACCATAAATATAAAACTCTTCTTTTTCCATATTTTTATTATGACAAGAAATAATAATTAATATGTTCAGTAAATTATATAAAAAAACATTAATCTTCATCTTTTAATTCATAATATTCTTTTGATATTTTTAATTTTTCCCCTTTATATTTTCCATATGTATGACAACCATATTTTATTAATAATTCTAAGCCTTCAGAAGTTTGCTTTAATCTAGTAGGATAACTGATAATTAGAAATAAGATTTAATATTGCTGTATTTTCTTTTAAAGAGATTCTAACAGCTGTAGTACATTGCTCTATATCCCAAGATCATACACTATATACTTTCAGATGTTTATATCTTTCTTCCCACCAAGATTGTATTTTTACTTAGTTTATGGAATATCATGATAATATATAGATAAATCATTTGATAATGATTTTCTTATATAATTATCACTTTTTCTTTAATATTTCTTTTTGAAAGGGGACTATCACATTAATATTTTTAGATTTATTAGGAATTTTCACGTATTTAGATATATATTTTTCTTTTATTTCTCCAGTATATCCATTTACCCATACTCCTGAAATATTATATCCTGTTTTTGCATTATAATGTAATGGAGAATTAACAAATATGTAATTATCTTCATAAATAATATCTAATACGCATTCTATTTTGGCCTTTTGAATGTCTTGTTTTAACATATAATTAGCATATATTTGGGTAGCTTCTTCCAAAGAAATTTTTAATTCTTTTTCTTTTTCTTTAAATTCAGAGGTACCATAAATATAATATTCTTCTTTTTCCATATCTTTATTATGACAAGAAATAATAATTAATATGTTCAGTAAATTATATAAAAAAACATTAATCTTCATCTTTTAATTCATTATATCCTTTACTAATAGTTATTCTCCTACCTTTACAATTTCACCTGTCTTAGAATCAATTTTAGCTAAAAAAATAAAGAAGCTGTTTTTACATCCCGTTTATCTAGATTACTTTTATATCCAATATAATAACACTCTTTTTTTAGATAAAAACCCTTGTATAACGATTTTCAAAATTTTCATCTTTTAAAATATTAAAATTTTTTATAAAATTCTGATTATAAATATCTATGGCTATTTTTTTTATTTTAAATTTTGATTCTTTTACTGAAAATATAGGATCATCAGAATAAATATTTTTTTTTATTACAACTTATCCCTAAGAAACTAAGAAATGATAACATAAGTATTATAATTTTTTTTTATAAATTATCTTTGTTTTGACTTCCAATCTGCAGCTTCTTTTTTAATTACCGTTACTTTTGTTTTTTCTCCTTTATGTTGTTTGAAAGTATTGGATTTCCAATCTTTACATGAAAAACCTTATACCTCCACCCAAAGCCTCTATTCTGGGTAATTCTCAGGAAGATATTTAGGTCTAAGCATTATTCCTTTTTTAACATATTTTACTTCTCCGGTTTCAGCATTTACCCATATTCCTGAAGTAGAAGCAGCAGGCATTTTAGGTATATAGTGATTAGTAAAAGCATAATAATTATCTATTATAAAAAATAAATTATTTCCCATGATAAATCCATTTTTATTAGAAAAAGTTAATCCTAGTTTATATGCTTTTTCTTTATTTATTTTTGCATTTTTTTCAAATTTTTCAAATTCAAATGTTCCATAATAAATAACCTGATGCTCTTTTAAGTATTTTTTTTCTCGATTACACCCAACTAAACTTAGCATTATAGATAAAATAGACATAAATAATATTTTTTTCATTTTGTTAATTTTAATCATCGGGTTTCCAGTCTGCAGCTTTTTATTTAATTACCGTTATTTTAGTTTTTTCTCCTACAATTTTTTTAAAATCTCTGATTCCTTTGAAATCGTATTTATAATATTAATCAATTCTTTTTGTGTTGGTTTCAATGTAATATCATTAAAATTTTCAGATACCTTTGTTTTACAAGATATAAACAATAATAGTGTTAGATATAAAGTATATTTCATTTTTTTATTTCTTTAGCTAAAATAGTATTAAGTTCTATGAATTTTTGAAGTTCATTTTTTTTAGAAAAATCAGAAGAGGAAGAACTGCTAAAATTTATATCCTTAAATAGTAAATAACTTAAATAACAATTGGTTTCCTATTATTATTTACCGTAATAGCAAATACCCTAATTTATTGTAAGAAGAAGATGGAAGTGTATCTTGAGGTTGATAATACATATTTGAAACGATATAATTTCCACAAAATCTTATATATGTATAATATTTACTAGGTATAAGTTGTATTTTTATTATATTTTCGATACCATCATTTTTTTTACTGATAAATTTATACTTAATATTATTATTTTTTAAATAATCATAAATCTTTTGTTCTGAATTCATTTTAGAAGTTTCCCATTTTAAAGAATCTGTATCTCTTAGTTTATTCATACTAAAATAATTTCCATATTCCCGCATAATTATTTTACCATCTTTTTCTAAGTATAAGACATATTGTCCATCTAATTCATCTATAAAATAATCATAATTTTTTTCATCCATAGAAGGGTAGAATAAACTTCTGGGAATATTTTTATCATTAGGATTTCCTTCTACATTTGTGTAGATTGTAAAATTATAAGGGGAACTACCATTAAACTTATAATATTTACTTTGCAGTTCTTTCTGGGTATATTTGTGTGTATCTAGTAATGCTGTTTCTTTTCTTGTTGTTTTACAATTAAGAAGTAACAGCAAAAGGGCTATTAATAAAGTATACCTCATTTTAACTATCGAAATAAAGAATATCCAAGTTTCTTATAGTTAAAAATGGTATCTTTAGGTTCGTAATAAGTATTAGAAACTAAATAATGATAACCGTCAAAAGATATATAGGTATAATATCCACTAGGCTCCAACTGAATTTTTATTTCAGTTTCAGTTCTACTACTTTTTTTACTAATAAGTTTATATTTGATATTATTCTTATGTAATAAATCATATACCTGTTTTTCTGTGGTAATTTTAGTTGTTAACCATTTTAGAGAATCGGTATCTCTTAGCTTATTAAAATCAAAATAATTCCCATATTCCCGCATAATTACTTTACCTTCTTTTTCTAAATAAAGAACATATTGCCCATCCATTTCTTCTACAAAATATTGTAAGTCTTTTGCTGAATTAAATAGTCCAAAGCAGTTTATAGGCATCTCAGGATTAGTTTTACTTTTAGGTACATTAGAATAAATAAGTAAATCTAAGATTTTATCACCATCTTTTATTCCTTGAGTATATTTGTAATAATTTTTATTTAATTGTTCTTTTACAGGTTTTAATGTAATATCATTAAAATTTTCAGATATCTTAGTTTTACAAGATATAAACAATAATAGTGTTAGATATAAAGTATATTTCATTATTTTAATTCTTTAGATAAAATAGTATTTAAGGTTAAAAAAATATTTAATTGCTCTTTTTTAGAAAGATCTGAAGAATAAATATTATTAAATTTTTTATCTATTTCAGGTATTCCCCATAAATATTTGCCCGCATTAGGATCAAAAAATTCTTTATTAATATATGGATTATAATAGACATCAGAAATAATAATAGGCCCCCTATAGTTAAACATTTTTTCATCCAATTTCAGGGTATTTTTAGCGGCAATTAAAAAACTAATCAGCTCCAGGGAAGTTTGCAGGGCAAAAATAATTGATATTTTAGAAATTAAAATATTCTATATCCTAATTTGTCATAAGAATAAATAGTATCTTTTGCTGAATAATAAGTAGTTGAAATTAAAAAATTATTATTAACAGTAATATATGTATAATAACCACTAGGCTCCAACTGTATTTTTATTTCGGTCTCATTACCACTACATTTTTTACTAATAAATCTATATTTTATATTATTCTTTTTTAATAAATCATATACTTGTTTCTCTGTTGTAATTTTAGTTGTTAGCCATTTTAAAGAATCAGTATCTCTTAGCTTATTAAAATCAAAATAATTTCCATATTCCCGCATAATTACTTTACCTTCTTTTTCTAAATAAAGCACATATTGCCCATCCATGTTTTCTACAAAATATTTCACATCTTTTGGGATAGATATCTTAGAGAGAAATATTTTTTTAGGGTACTTTTTTAAGATTGAACTTTCAGGTACATTTGTGTATATTATAGCTTTAAAATAATTACTACTTACAGTATCATTTCTTTTATATACAAAAAAATTAGGAAAATCATATTTGTAATATTTTTTTAATTCATTTGGAGTAGGCTGTGAAGTAAATCCAATAAAATTTTCTGTTTTTTGAGATTTACATCCAAGTAAAACCAAGCTAATGGTTATAAATATATAATTTATATGTTTCATTATAATTATTTTATCTTTTTAGATTGAGTAGTATTTAAGGTTAAAAAAATATTTAATTGCTCTTTTTTAGAAAGATCTGAAGAAGAACTGCTTAAATTTATATCCTTTTAAATAGTAAACATCTTAAATAATAATAAAAACCCAATTATATTTATCTTAATAGTAAATTTCCTAATTCATTATTAGATGGAAAAGTATCCTGAGGTTGATAATAAGTATTAGAAATTAAATGTCTGCCATTAAAAGTTATATAAGTATAATAACCATTGGGTTGTAATTGTATTTTTATCTCATTATCAATACCATATTTTTTTTTGCTAATCAATTTATATTTGATATTATTTTGTTTTAAATACTCATATACTTGTTGCTCTGTAACTATTTTTGGAGTCTTTGCATATTTTATAGAATCATAGAACCTATCTTTAAAAAAATCATAATACATTCCATATTCACGCATAATTATCTTCCCCTCTTTTTCCAAGTACAATACATATTGTCCATTCATCTTTTCTACAAAATATTCAATTTCTTCCTTTTTTCCCCTTAAAACACCAAGACATGACATAGGAGTCTTAGGATTAATATTGCTTTCAGGAATATTAGTGTAAATAACTGGGCTAAATCGAAAGGTATCTCCTTTTATATATTGAATTAATTCTCTAACTCCTTTAAAATCATATTTATAATATTTTTTTAATTCATTTGGAGTAGGCTGTGAAGTAAATCCAATAAAATTTTCTGTTTTTTGAGATTTACATCCAAGTAAAACTAAGCTAATTGTTATAAGTATATAATTAAAATAAGGACTTCCCATATTGGTTAATTAAAAACATAGTATCTTTCGGTTGATAATAAGTATTAGTCATAGCCCACATAGAATTTATTGTAATATAAACATAATAATCCTTTTCTATAAGGTTTATTTTAATCCACTTATCAAAGTTTTTTGAATATTTATAATTTACTTTATATTTGATTTGATTTTTATTTAGAGAGTCGAATATTTTTTTCTCCATATTAGCCCATTTTATAGAATCCCATTTTCCATTTTCATGAACAAAATACTCTCCATATTCCCTTGTTATAATTTGATTATCCTTTACTAAATATAGAATATATTTCTTATTTAACTTATCTTCAAAATATTTAATATCATTACTGTCTTCGGTATCTTTAATGAAAAACGGACGCCATATATAATCTATCTGTTTGGGAATATTTGGATTATTAGAACGTGGTTCTACATTAGTATAAATATTAAATTTTAATGGAATCTTTTTTTGAAGTCTAAAATTATAAATAGATTCATCCCTTTTATATTTATAAAACTTATTCCCTAATTCTTCAATTGTGGGTGGTGAAGATTCATCTATTGTTTTATATTCTGTTATCTTTTTTGTTTTACAACAAATAAAGAATACTGAAATTAATAAAGAGTAGCATACAATATTATAATATTTCATGAAAAATTATTTTTTTATTTCTTGGGCTAAGGTAGTATTTAAAACTAAAAACTCATTCAATTCATTTTTCTTAGAAAAATCTGATGAAGAAGAACTGCTAACATTTTTATCTATTTCTGGAATTCCCCATATTTCAATTCCTGCATTAGGATCAAAAAATTTTTTATTAATAAAAGGATTGTAATAGACATCGGAAATAATAATAGGTCCCCTATAGTTAAACATTTTTTCATCCAGTTTCAGGGTATTCTTGGCGGCAATTAAAAAACTAATCAGTTCCAGGGAAGTTTGTAGGGCAAAAACCACCGGTAACTCAGATACCTTTACCGGAAAGGTAAGCACTCCTATTGCTGCTTCGGCTTTTCCCTGTAGTTTTTTAGCCTCGTAGGCAGAGGCATAAACAAAAGACATATCAGTCGTATGATTAAATGCAGATACCGAACACAGGTAACGGTAAAATTCCGAATGAGGATTTAGTTCATACACCCCACCATCTTCCAGTTTTATTTTTTGATCTCGTATAACATCGTTATGCAGCAGAAAATCCATAGGGAGTACTTTTTTGGAAATACGCTCTACCTTACCTTCTAATTTCTCTATAGTATCATTTCTGTCCGATTGGGGAGACCTTCTTTGTCTTTGGGCATAAAATCGGGTTTCTTCGTAATTACCTGTCTGTACAAAGCCCCCCATATCCAGATAAAAGGTTAGGGTTTTAATAATACGATAATAACGGGGGTACCATTGATCTACTCCCTCTATGGGTAAAATACACATATTATCTTCTACCCAGCTTACAGCCGTAAAACAATTGCCCCGGGTTTCCTGTTCTTTGCCCCCTACATAGATGCCAATATCGTCCCGGTTTACAGTAAAGGCCAGGCAAAAGCAGGTATTTTCTCTATCAAAGTAAGGACGTACGTCTTCTTCTCTTTGGTTTAGTACCAGCTTTTCCGGTAAATATAGTTTACTCATAGCCAGAAATTATTTAACATCGGTTTCATTTTCTTCTTTATAATAAGAGGTTATCCCCGGGCTTTCCTGCCATATTTTATCTACATCATCAGCCAGGCATTCTTTTCCTTTTTTTTCATTTATACGGGTCTGTTTTTGGTTTTCCCAACTGTTTTTTACTACGTCTCCCAAAAAGACAGGATCGTATTTTTCCAGATCGTTTATTACATAATCATAGGCACTTTTAATGCCTAATGCATAACCCACCCAACCCAAAAAGGAAAAAAACCTATTTACTCCCTTATTTTTAATATTAACAAATAAAGGAAAACCTCCCGAAACGCCCAAATAGTTGCTTATATCTTCTATTCCCTCGTCTTTTTTATTTTTCAGAGCAAATACATAAGAAATATCTACGGTACGGTTAAAACGACTTACTTCTTCTAAATATTTTCCCAAGGTTAAAAATAAAGGATCTTTTTCCAGAGATAGGGAAATTCCTCCCTGAAGTTTCAATATTTTATCGGTAAATATCTGATCATGCAATATAGAACCTTCATTTTCTGAAAAACGGGTCTGTGTACATAGGGAAGATATTTCCCGTATTCCGGTATCAGACGGATTCCTGTAGGCATCTTCCATATCTTTAGTTATTTTATTGGTTCTATAAGTACAATCTGCCACATTTGCTTTTACAATACGCCCATAGCGGTTAATTAAAAAATTGTATACACTCAGGTTGTTATGATAAGGAGTATATTTATGTATACCATACGGATCCTCCTTTTCTATTTTAGCCACTTCTTCCGGATTATAGGCTTCATGTTTTACAAACAGAGAAATACCGGTAAGACAACTTTTAACAGAGGTATTGGGCGAAATTAATTCAAATGTGGTATACCCTACCATGCCTGTATACCGGTCATATTTCTTAAATTGTTTCCAGGTATCTTCATACTCTCCATAGCTTATGCCATTCTCTACCCCTTGCTGCTGTACTTTCTGTGCGGCAGTATTCATTATAGAGCCTTTGGAATTATAAATTACATTTCCCTTAGCCTTTTCTATAATTTTGCCTCCGGCGGTTTTTACTATTTGTCCCATAAGCTCTTCGCCTTAAAATTGCGTGCTTTTTTCTCCACTGTTGTTTTTAACCATAGACTGGGCATTTTGTATAATATTCCCCTCAGCAGAATGGGTTTCAATATTTTGAGAAGCATTTCGTACGGTTTGGGAAGAATCGGAAGTAATGTTTCCCGATGCCGTTTCAAAAATATCTGCGGCAAACAAGGAATACTGCCTGCCTACCTGGGTGGAGGAATTTTTCCCTACGCTTGTGGTTTGATCTATTCCTACGTTGGTAACCATATTTTTTCCGGCACTCAGCTTTATATCTTCCCCGGCATGTACAGAAAAATTTTTAGGCGCATGTACCGAGATATTCCCTTCACCATCCATAAACATTTTGTTTCCGCTGGGGTCTTCTATCAAGATGGATCCCTTCCCTTGGGCATCGTTAAAGATAATCTTGGTTCCACTGCGGGTTTGTATCACCTTTATATCATTCCCTTGCGTATAATACGCCGCAATTTCCCCTCCGTTATAGGCAGTCCCCAGTACTACCGGACATTCGGCATTGCCTCCTTGAAAGGCACATAAGACCATTTCCCCAATCTCCGGGTTAAAATACGTACCCTTGCTTCCCCCACTATGCGGCTGTATCACCTGTACCCAAGGGGTACTGCTGTTTGACGGCTGCTGCCAGGTAAATTGTACCCGTACCCTTCCCATTTTCTGTGGGTCTTTATTATCTATAACCTTGGCATGCTGGATGTCTGCCTTGGGGGTATCGGTAAGGTCTGTGTAAAAAGGTACACTCAGGTCTTTAGGCACTCCGTAAAAGGTATTGGTATACCCCTCACCATCGGCAAAGTTATGTATAATCTCCGTGATTTTATAGGATTCTATAGGTACTTTCCCGTTTTTGAATATTTTGTGATCCGGAATCCAAACCAGCATCTTAGCTATATCTCCGAGCATTATATTCGGATTATTGGAGGTTACTTCTATATCTATCAGGTTTTGTCTTTTTTTGTTTTCCCTCAAAACCGCCTGTTCTATATCCCGTCG
>NZ_PSZN01000004.1:0-164584 GCF_002964965.1 Apibacter adventoris | reverse complement strand
GCGGCAAACAAGGAATACTGCCTGCCTACCTGGGTGGAGGAATTTTTCCCTACGCTTGTGGTTTGATCTATTCCTACGTTGGTAACCATATTTTTTCCGGCACTCAGCTTTATATCTTCCCCGGCATGTACAGAAAAATTTTTAGGCGCATGTACCGAGATATTCCCTTCACCATCCATAAACATTTTGTTTCCGCTGGGGTCTTCTATCAAGATGGATCCCTTCCCTTGGGCATCGTTAAAGATAATCTTGGTTCCACTGCGGGTTTGTATCACCTTTATATCATTCCCTTGCGTATAATACGCCGCAATTTCCCCTCCGTTATAGGCAGTCCCCAGTACTACCGGACATTCGGCATTGCCTCCTTGAAAGGCACATAAGACCATTTCCCCAATCTCCGGGTTAAAATACGTACCCTTGCTTCCCCCACTATGCGGCTGTATCACCTGTACCCAAGGGGTACTGCTGTTTGACGGCTGCTGCCAGGTAAATTGTACCCGTACCCTTCCCATTTTCTGTGGGTCTTTATTATCTATAACCTTGGCATGCTGGATGTCTGCCTTGGGGGTATCGGTAAGGTCTGTGTAAAAAGGTACACTCAGGTCTTTAGGCACTCCGTAAAAGGTATTGGTATACCCCTCACCATCGGCAAAGTTATGTATAATCTCCGTGATTTTATAGGATTCTATAGGTACTTTCCCGTTTTTGAATATTTTGTGATCCGGAATCCAAACCAGCATCTTAGCTATATCTCCGAGCATTATATTCGGATTATTGGAGGTTACTTCTATATCTATCAGGTTTTGTCTTTTTTTGTTTTCCCTCAAAACCGCCTGTTCTATATCCCGTCGATTCTGGGGCAGCAGGCTTTGTTCGTAAAAGCCCGAAGGTTCTACATGGAAGAGCTTTTGGGATACCTGATCGGCATATTGCTGGAAGGGGTTTTGTGAAGCTTCTACCGACTGCCCCGAAGAGTCTACGCTATAGCTCTGAGACTGCTTGGGGTCGTATCCGCTATAGTGGTAGTGCTGGGGCTGTACCTCCATTTTCAATTCATAATCATAAACATCTTCTCCTTCCATCAGTTCGGTAATCTTTCCGCCCCAGGGAGAGAAGACAAAGCGGCTGCCGTCATAGTAGAAATATTCTCCGTAACGTGCCGCCAAACGTTGGATAAAGGCAAAATCGGTCTCGTTATATTGTACTATATAGGGGATTTTTTCTTTATGGTTGGGGTTGATTGTGAAATTTATAAGGTTTTGGGGATAGTCGCGGATGACTTCTTTGATGATTTCTTCGAGGCTCTGGTTCTCGAAGCTGCGGCAATGAGACCCGTTTTCCATCAGGATAGAGGGCGATTTTCCCTGCAGGACGATTTGTTTGATTCCATCTTTTTTGCGGGTGGAAATGCTTGTAAGTACACCGGTAAACAACGAGCAGCTTTTTCCCCATTGCTTGAAGGTAAAGGTTATGCGCTTGCCTAAATCTTTACGGCTGTTTTCTAACAGGTAGGCTTGGTTTTCTCCGTACTCATCGGGATCGCAGAGCATTTCAAAGGTATCGTGGGAATTAACCCTCTGGCGGATTTGAAGGCGGAAGTTCGTGTGGGTGAATCTTGCTTCTCCTGATATTTGTACAAAAACGCTTACCAAGGGAGAGTCGCCGTATTGGTTTTCGCGGCTTCCGCCATAGGTAGCAATTATGCCCTGTAGGGATTGTTGGCGGGCAATTTCTTCCTGGCTCAGGATTTTGAAGGGGGAAGAAGGCAGTTCCTCTGGCTCCGGAAATAATGAATCTGACATAAAGCTAGGTTTTTGAGTTGTTTTTTATTAAATAACTAAATAATTAATCATTATTAACCTCATAATGAGATAAGCAAAAATAGGATTTATTTTAATATACGGTCAACTTTTTTTTAATTATTTTTTTTATGTATTGCTTTCTATGAAAGGATTCTGTTCGGTTTGTATAACAACATTCCTGCTCATGTATTATGGATAAAGGGAATATACGGTTTATAAAAATCAGGAAGATAGGTTTTTTAAACTTTCTTATAAAAACAACTAAGTAAGTATAGCAACTCTAAAAATCCTTTAGGCTTGAGTTATGCTCTCTAAAAAATATTATAAAATCTTAAAGTTTTCCCCCTTCAATATTACAAACATGGAAAAATATTATAAAAAAATCGGTTTAAAAATTATATAATAAAAAGTATTTAATATAATTCACAAAAAAACTTATACTGAGGTAGGTAATATATAAGAAATCTAAAAGTAGGAATATTGAAATTCTAACCTATTACATAATTAGTAAAAAGTCTTCATGTTTACCCTTACAGAAAAACAGATTTTGAAGATTATAATTATTACTTACATTTGCTTTTTTAATAAAAAACATGATTACACTATCTAATTTCTATTTTGGTCCTGTTTCTTATTTTATTACCTGGGCAAATGCTGATAAAGTATGGTTGGAACAATGGGAAAATTTTCCTAAACAAACCTACAGGAACCGTTGTATTATTCAGGGGGCTAACGGCAGGCTTCCGTTAATTATACCCATAGAACATTCCGGAGCACGTATTTTTAAAGATATTAAAATATGTTATGCCTCTGCTTGGCAAAAATTACATTGGAAATCTTTGCAATCTTCTTATCAAAGTTCTCCGTATTTTGAATATTATGAAGATAGTTTAAAGGAAATTTTTGAAAAAAAAGAAATTTTTTTGTTCGATCTAAATCTTAAAACGCTGGAATGGGTAAGCAAAACTCTGAAATACGATTTTTCTTTCCGGCTTACAGCGGAATTTTATAAAAATCCTCCTGATAAAGATTACAGGAGTTTTTTTAATGCCAAGGAATCGGGAAAATTTGCAAATAAAAAATATATACAAGTATTTTCAGACCGATTTTCCTTTATGAATGATTTATCTATATTAGATCTGATTTGTAACATTGGCCCGAAATCTGCTACTTATATAACAAACAATTAAAATATATTGTAAAATAATAATTCAATGAAAAAAATATTTTTAAGTCTTTCTTTAGCTTTTGCTTTGAATTTCTCTGTTGTATTTGCACAGGAAAATACCATGGCTGAAATAGATTCTACTTCATTAAAAAATTGGTATCATCAAAATTATGAAAAAACAGGAGTTTACGGGGTCGGAACTGATGATGCTATAGATTTTGTTAAATCTAAAGGGTTAAAACCATCTACTATTATTGTAGGGGTTATTGATAGCGGAGTTCAAATCGATCACCCTGATCTTAAAAATAATATATGGGTAAATCCTAAAGAAAAGCCTAATAATAAAAAAGATGATGATAAAAACGGATATGCTGATGATGTTCATGGTTGGGATTTTATAGGTGGAAAAGATGGAAAAGATGTAAATCAAGACACCATGGAAGCTACGCGTGTAGTGGTAAAATATGAAAATTTATTTGAGGGAACCGACGCTTCTGCGAATCAGGCAAATATAACAAAATATCCAAATGAATACCAGGAATATAAAAGAGCTAAATTAGTATATGATTCTAAACTTAAAGCTACCGAAAAAGGTTTGAATAATATACAAGAAAACCAAAAACAAATAGGACAAATGGTTTCTACTTTACGAATGGCCTTGGGAAATAAAACCATAACTGAAGAAAATGCTCAAAACATAGCTAACTCGGGAATAAAGAATTATATTCTGATGTTGGCTGAAGATGAATCTGTAAAAGGAAAAACCATAGACGAATTTGAAAAAATTGCATTAGCCCAGCTTAAAGAAGGTTTGGATTATTTTGGCAATCAGGAAAAATATATGTTGAATAAGGATTTTGACCCTCGTAATATTGTTGGGGATAATTATGCGGATCTTACTCAAAAATATTATGGAAATCAAGAGGTAGAAGGTCCGGATGCTCTTCATGGCACTCATGTTTCCGGAATTATTGCTGCTGAACGAAATAACCATATAGGTATGGATGGAATAGCCGGTGATGTAGCTAAAATTATGGTTGTAAGAGCCGTTCCTAACGGAGATGAAAGGGATAAAGATATTGCTAATGCTATTTTTTATGCTGTTGATAATGGAGCTAAAATAATTAATATGAGTTTCGGAAAGTCGTTTTCTCCGAATAAGGAAAGAGTATGGGAAGCGATGAAATATGCTGAAAGCAAAGGAGTATTAATGGTACATGCTGCCGGAAATGATAATAAAAATTTAGATCTTACTTTTAATTATCCTACTAATTATAAAGACGGCGAAAAAACTTCTTTTGTTAATAACTGGATAACTGTAGGTGCAAGTACTCGATATAATGATAAACTGAAAGCTTCTTTCTCTAATTATGGGCAAAAAGTGGATATTTTTGCTCCAGGTTTAGAAATTTATTCAACTATAACTAAAAGCGGATATAAATTTTTACAGGGTACTAGTATGGCTTCTCCTGTAGTTGCAGGTTGCGCTGCTTTATTGTGGGCATATTTTCCAAATTTAACTGCGATAGAAGTAAAAGATATCTTAATAAAAACTTCTAATAAAAATACTGACCCGTTGCTTTTAGATGAAGATGCTGATACTACTTTTGATAAACTATCTGTATCCGGTGGGGTGGTAGATGTGTACAAAGCTGTTAAATATGCTTATGAAAATTATGCTTCTAAAGCTAGAAATTAAGATCAATAAATTTAATATTTATAAAAAAAGGAGAGTTAAAAAACTCTCCTTTTTTATTTTTAAATCATTCAATTCTATAATCGCAAAATCAAATTATACCAAATTTTCAAAACAAAAAGTACTCATTTAAAATTACTTTACTTATTAAGACTAAATTTATGTTTCTACATACTTTCTAATTTTATTATTTAAAATTATATTATTTCATTTTTAAAATATATATATAAATATCCTTCATATTCAACTATGTAATCATCAAACAATTGTGTCTCTTCTAAAAATTTAACTTTTTTAATATCTTTAACATTAATACATATTATTTCTTTTTTATCAGTACTTAATCCAATAACATTTTCACTTACATAAATTATACATCCTAATATTTCATTGATAATAACATATTGTTCAATAGTAAATTTATTCATTTTCATTTCTTTAGTTTTTTATATGTAAACTTATGGCAGTCATATCAGAATTCCGTGAAAGATTTTTCATTTATGATACATATCATATAATTAATATCTTTGAATAAAAAACATATAAATACCTATTAATAATAATAATATTTCAAGAAATAATAATATATATTATTTATTTTATTACCCTAAATACATTATATATTAAATAATCAATAAAAATTCCATTTAAATATATAAAACATAAATAAAAAGACTTATATTTGTAATTATAATAAAAAAATAGCGCTTAAAGTATGTTTGAAAAAATTCTTATTGCTGAGGATTTTAATAGCTATAACTTTGCCATAATGAAATTTCTCGAAGAACTTAAAATTCCCTCGATAAATCAGGTTTATTATTGTGATGATGCTTTACTACAAATTAGAAAATCTTATGCAGAACAAAAACCTTATCAGTTATTAATCACTGATTTATTTTTTAAGATAGACAGACCCGTAAATATTGAATCTGGAGAAGAATTAATAATAAAAATAAAACAAGAATTTCCTGAAGTTAAAATTCTTGTTTTTTCTGTGGAAAATAAACTGTATAAAATTAATTCTCTGTTTGATAATTATAATATTGATGGTTTTGTTGAAAAAGGCAGAGGTGATATAAAAATACTAAAAGAAGCTATGTACGAAATTTTTAATGGCAAAAAATGGACAAATTTAAATGAAAAATACATAATTAAATGGGAGGTAAATGATATAGAAATAGTAAAACTTGTAAGTAAAGGATACAGTGTTAAAATAATATCCCAAACATTTAAAAAATTGAATTATATGCCCAATAGTGAAAGCTATATTAATAAAAGGCTTATGGTTATGAGAGAAGATATGGGTGCTAAAAATACAACTGAATTAGTATTACTCTTTATAAATGAAGGTTTACTATAAAATCTTTATAAAAATTAATTCATTTTTGGTTTAAATATATATATTTTATTTTTTACTTATTTTTTAATAATAATTCTATTCATTTTTTGAATATTTTTATTAAATTATACAATCAATTGGTTATTAATTTAAGATAATTAATAACTATTTTTTACTCATTATTATTTCGTATTTCTCTTGTTAATTTTTTTATGTATTTAAACTATATAAGTATTATCAAAATTTCTTTTCCAAAGAATTTATTTTTTCTTCTATTTATAGTTTGTTATTTACTTTTTTAAATTAATTGAGCTGTGATAGATGCAGTAATTAAGCTTTCATTTAGGGTATTTGCTTTAAATTCAACTAATGCATCATCTTTCCATTTTAGTTGGTTTGAGCTTTCATATGCTTGTATTCGATCTATAATAATATTTGCATTCTCAGTTTTATATGTTGTATTTCCTTTGATCCATAACATTAATGATCTTTCATCATAGTAAATCAATCCAATACTATTAATTAAATCTTCATTCTTTGAAGTTTTTAAATAGCAAGAATCAAATCCGTTATTATTTAAACAACCTATCAATTTAAATTTTTGATAAACTCCTGATATTATTATTCTTCCTTTTACTATCAAATTACTAATATTTCCTGAAATAATCTCTTGAATTTTTATATAATCTATTTCTGAAGTCTCTGAAAATTGATGGGAAAAAAATGTTGAGAAATAGTTCTTTGTATATAAATAATCACTGATTATCGGAGTTTCAGGTGTTTGATTATTTTGAATTCCTACATTGCCCTCGGCATCAGCTACTAACATTTTGGTTGGAGTAAATGCTTGTTGCCCTTCTACAGGAGCTGCATCAGCATTGGGAGTATATTTGTAATTTAGAACGTATTTACCATTTAACTTAAACCAACGTTTCTTAAAATCTCCATCAATAAGTTCCTCATGATTATGAATCTCTATCTCATGAGAATTTATAATCAACCTATTATCCATATTTTCTTTACAAACTACATTGGCGCCAATAATCACACAATTATTTCTATAAGTTTGTTTTGTATCGCTTTCAATGTCATTGCCTATAAAGGTATTGTAAGCTCCTTTCGGTTCAATAAATAACCCTGATCTTGTACCTATATAGGTATTTCCAAAGCCTGTTTTTATGTCATATCCAGCGTAAGCACCAATAGAAGTATTGCATCCCGGTTGTATAGGTTTTTCTTCTGTTCCATAATTCAATTCATCAGGATTATAGTTAATAAATGCATTAGCCCCAATAATGGTTTCATCTCTAGCTGATATAGATGTTCTAGCGGCATTATGCCCAATAAAAGTCGAATTTAAAGAAGATATAATATTACACCCCGCATTACCCCCTACTGCTGTATTATGATCACCATTTTGCATTTTAGATAATGTATAATGTCCAACAGCTGTATTAGAACAAGAAGTTTGATTGGCTGCTAAGGCATTATCTCCTATTGCGGTGTTGTATTTTGCCGTGGTAACGCTTTTTAAGGAACCTTTCCCAAATTTTAGGTTTTCATTGGTTGCATCACGGCCTATTACTGCTTCATTGATTATTATATCTTTATCGGTTTCATTTCCTCTTGATGTTATTTCTTGAAGTGTTTCTCCTGTTTTACTAAGTTTTTCTTGTATTTTTTTCAGTAGTTCTTCACTTAGCATAGTTGATACTACTCCTTTTTCTTTAATCTGGAATTGATTGGTATTAATTACTTCCAGTCCCCCATTTCCTGATGCTTTATAAGTTAGAATCCTTTCTGTTAAAATTGAACCATCAGACATTATAAAAGTTATTTCTTTAGTTTCCGGATTGTACTTTACCTCTATTAAGAACTTATATTTAGACAAGATAATTTCTCTAGTTACTCCTTCTTCATATTCAATAATTAAGGTACTTGTTTCTGCATCATAATCAATATCTGTTACTGCTCTTTTTAAGAATTCTTCTGTAATTTCTATTATTTTGTTAATTGAATAGGTTTTGTCTGATGCTGTATATAATGTATCGTCAATTAAACCATAAACATAGGTTTGTAAGGCTTTTACTATTTCATTATCTACCTTGTTTGATAATTCTTGGGTTAATTTATCAACCTTCTCTTTATCTGCTTTATTGACCAATATATTATTTATATCCTCTATGACTTCTATTGGAATTTTTTCTTCTTTGTGCCAATAACTCTCCAACCAAGCCCAAAATTGTTGTTCATCTGGTTTTTTTCCATTGGAAAACCATGGTTTTAATGTTTCTTTTGTTTCCATTTCTTATTTTTATACATTTATCCCATTTCCTATTTCACCCCATTTGAGTATTACAATCGAGTGATAACAGGGAATGGTTGGTAAAGTTGTACGCTCCCTGAATTATTTATATTTACTCTTAGCCGCCTAACATCATGGCCTCGCTTTTTATTACCCTCTTAAAGCATTCACCAATACACCTAATATCAGATAATTAATTACTAATTTTCAAACTCTGTATTTTTTTGTGTTTCTCTTGTTAATTATTTTTTTGTATTTAAACTATAGAAGCTCTATTAAAATTTTTCCTCTAAAGAATTTATTTTTCCTTCAATTTGTAATTTGTTATTTACTTTTTTTAAATTAATTGAGCCGTGATAGATGCTGTTATTAAACTTTCATTTAGGGTATTTGCTTTAAATTCCACTAACGCATTATCATTCCATCTGAGATTGGTAGAACCTTCAAACGCTTGTATTTGATCTATTATAATGCTTGTAGAGGTATTTTTGTGGTTTACATTTCCTTTGATCCAAAGCATAACCTGACCTTTATCATAATAAACCAACCCTATTGAATTAATTAAATCTTCACTCTTTGACGTCTCTAAAAAACAACTGTTAAACCCTGTATAATTTAGACTATTTATTAATTTAAATTCCTGATAAGCTCCTTTTACTATTAACCTGCCTTTTATAATAAGATTACTGACATTGCCAGGTATAGTATCTTGTATTTTAATATAATCCGTTTCTGATGTTTCGGTAAACGCATGGGTAAAAATTGCGGAATAATAATTTTTTATATAAAAAAAATTATTGTTTACTGGAGCTCCAGTTTTCTGGATATTTTGAATTCCTACCTTGCCCTCTGCATCAGCTACTAACATTTTGGTAGGGGTAAATGCTTGTTGCCCTTCTACCGGGGTAGAATCAGCATCGGGAGTATAGGTGTAATTTAGTATATATTTTCCTGAGAGCTTAAACCAACGTTCAGCAAAATCTCCTTCTATAAGATTATCATCGGACATACTCCCCCCATAAGCTTCATCTTCCTGAGAATGTATAATCAACCTGTTTTCCATATATCCGTTACAAACTACATTGGATCCAATAAACACATTGTTATTTCCGTAAGTTTGTTCTGTCCCGCCCGTAATGTTATAGCCTATAAAAGTATTATTGGATCCTTCAGATCCGAAATTTATTCCTGATTTTGCACCTAGGAAGGTATTTCCAAAGCCTGTTTTTATTTTATATCCAGCACTTTCACCAATAATAGTATTCCAACCCGAATCATATACATTTTTCCATTCTTTAGGATCATAGTTATAAGCGGCATTAGCTCCAATAATGGTATCATCTCTAGAAGTTTTAGCTGATTGGGCGGCATTGTTCCCGATAATAGTTGAATGTATAGAAATAATAATATTTTCTCCCGCATGAGCCCCTACTGCAGTAGTACACATACCACCATTATGGTTTTGTTTAGATAATGTATTGTATCCAATAGCTGTATTTCCATCAGAGTTAACATTGTCTGCTAAGGCATTATCTCCTATTGCGGTGTTGTTTTTTGCCGAGGTAGAAGATTTTAAGGCGTTTTTCCCAAATCTTAAACTTCCATTGATTGGATCATGGCCTATTACTGCTTCATTGGTTATTATATCTTTATTTGTACTATTTCCTTTTGTGGTTATTTCTTGAAGTGTTTCGCCTGTTTTACTAAGTTTTTCTTGTAGTTCTTCACTTAGCATTGTTGATACTACTCCTTTTTCTTTAATTTGAAATTGATTGGTATTAACTATTTCTAACCCTCCTTTTTCTGATGCTTCGTAAGTTGTAAATGAATCTGATAGATTTACAGTAAAAATTGAACCGCCCGACATGGTAAATTTTATTTCCTTGGTTTCCGGATTATATTTTACCTCTGATAAAAAATTACCTATAGGTAGGTTAATTTCTTCGGGTTCATCTTCTCTATATTCAATAATTAAGGTACCAGTTTCTTCATCATAGCTTACATCGGTTACTGCTTCTGTTAAGAATTCTTCTGTAATCTCTCGTATTTTGTCTATCGAATAG
This sequence comes from Apibacter adventoris, assembly GCF_002964965.1. Classification (NCBI taxonomy): domain Bacteria; kingdom Pseudomonadati; phylum Bacteroidota; class Flavobacteriia; order Flavobacteriales; family Weeksellaceae; genus Apibacter; species Apibacter adventoris. The sequence goes on along the minus strand of NZ_PSZN01000004.1, from coordinate 154,211 downwards.
GTTTTGTCTGATGCTGTATATAATGTATCGTCTATTAATCCATAAACATAGGCTTGTAAGGCCTGTACTATTTCATTATCTACCTTGTTGGATAATTCTTGGGTTAACTTGTCTACCAGCTCTTTATCTGCTTTATTGACCAATATATTATTTATATCCTCTATGACTTCTATTGGAATTTTTTCTTCTTTGTGCCAATAGCTTTCCATCCAAGTCCAAAATTGTTGTTCATCTGGTTTTTTTCCATTGGAAAACCATGGTTTTAATGTTTCTTTTGTTACCATTTTTTTATTTTTATCCGTTAATGCCATTTCCTATTCCGGCCCATTTGATTAATATAATTGAGCGATAACAGGAAATGGGTGGTAAAGTTGTATGCTTTCTGAATTATTTATATTTACTCTTTGCCTCCTAAAATCATGGTTTCCCTCCCCCTCTTAACGAACCCACCAACACACTTAATATCAAATAATTAATTACTATTTTTTAAACTCTGTATGATGTTCGCGTTTCTCTTGTTAATTTGTTTTATGTATTTAAATTATAGAAGCTCTTAAAAATTTTTCCTCTAAAGAATTTATTTTTTCTTCTATTTGTAATTTGTTATTTACTTTTTTTAAATTAATTGAGCCGTGATAGATGCTGTTATTAAACTTTCATTTAGGGTATTTGCTTTAAATTCCACTAACGCATTATCATTCCATCTGAGATTGGTAGAACCTTCAAACGCTTGTATTTGATCTATTATAATGTTGGTATAGGTATTTTGGTGGTTTACATTTCCTTTAATCCAAAGCATAACCTGACCTTTATCATAATAAACCAACCCTATTGAATTAATTAAATCTTCACTCTTTGACGTCTCTAAAAAACAACTGTTAAACCCTGTATTATTTAGACTACCTATTAATTCAAATTTCTGATAAGTTCCTGCTACTAATAACCTACCCTTTATGAAAAGATTACTGACATTGCCGGGTATTGCATCTTGTATTTTAATATAATCCGTTTCTGATGTTTCGGTAAACGCATGGGTAAAAATTGTGGAATAATAATTTTTTGTATGTAAAAATGTACTACTTATAGGAGTTTCAGGGGTCGGAATTTTTTTTATTCCTACGTTGCCTCCTGCATCAGCTACCAACATTTTGGTAGGAGTAAATGCTTGTTGCCCCTCTACAGGGGTAGAATCCGCATCGGGAGTATAGGTGTAATTTAGTATATATTTTCCTGAAAGCTTAAACCAACGTTCAGCAAAATCTCCTTTAATTAATGCCTCAGTTGCATAACTCCCCCCATTATCAGCATCCCCTTGAGAATGTATAATAAGTTTATTTGCTATATATCCGTAGCATGGAGCATTAGCCCCGATTATTACGTTATTAGTTCCATAAGTGTCACTTGTAAAGTTAGCGATGCCATAGCCTACAAAGGTATTATAAGCCCCTCCATAAGTAAAAAAACATCCCGATTTGGCACCAACAAAGGTATTACCAAAGCCTCTGGTCATACCAAATCCTGCGGCTTCACCAACAAATGTATTTGAACCTGAAGGCATTTTACCCACCGGCAAGCCGTTATCTTTAGGCTGTCCGGTGTATGAATAACCGGAAATAGTTCCAATAAAGGTATCTCTATTAGTTTTACTTGCTGCATATCCTGCGGCAGCTCCTATAAATGTACAGTTCATAGATTCTATAGTCGCTATTCCTGTATCAGATCCTAAAGCCGTGTTATAATCACCATCTCCATTCAGTTTATTCAGTGCGTTATGCCCAATGGCTGTATTTTCTGGAGAGGTTTGATTGTCCACAAGGGCATTATCTCCTATTGCGGTGTTGTATTTTGCCGTGGTAACAGATTTTAAGGCATCTTTTCCAAATTTTAAATTTTCATTGGTTATATCGCGCCCTATTACTGCTTCATTGATTATTATATCTTTATTTGTATTATTCCCATTTGTGGTTATTTCTTGAAGTGTTCCGCCTGTTTTACTAAGTTTTTCTTGTAATTCTTCACTTAGCATTGTTGATACTACTCCTTTTTCTTTAATTTGAAATTGATTGGTATTAACTATTTCTAACCCTCCTTTTTCTGATGCTTCGTAAGTTGTAAATGAATCTGATAGATTTACGGTAAAAATTGAACCGCCCGACATGGTAAATTTTATTTCCTTGGTTTCCGGATTATATTTTACCTCTGATAAGAAATTATCTTTTGGCAGGTTTATTTCTTTGGACTCATCTTCTTTATACTCAATAGTTAAGATACCAGTTTGTGCATCATAATCTATATCTGTTACTGCTTCCGTTAAGAATTCTTCTGTAATCTCTCGTATTTTGTCTATCGAATAGGTTTTGTCTGATGCTGTATATAATGTATCGTCTATTAATCCATAAACATAGGCTTGTAAGGCTTGTACTATTTCATTATCTACCTTGTTGGATAATTCTTGGGTTAACTTGTCTACCAGCTCTTTATCTGCTTTATTGACCAATATATTATTTATATCCTCTATGACTTCTATTGGAATTTTTTCTTCTTTGTGCCAATAGCTTTCCATCCAAGCCCAAAATTGTTGCTCATCTGGTTTTTTACCATTGGAAAACCATGGTTTTAATGTTTCTTTTGTTACCATTTTTTTATTATATCCGTTAATGCCATTTCCTATTTCTCCCCATTTGAGTATTACAATCGAGAGATAACAGGGATGGTTGGTAAAGTTGTATGCTTTCTGAATTATTTATATTTACTCTTTGCCTCCTAAAATCATGGTTTCCCTCCCCCTCTTAACGAACCCACCAACACACTTAATATCAAATAATTAATTACTATTTTTTTTACTTTGTATTATGTTCGCGTTTCTCTTGTTAATTTGTTTTATGTATTTAAATTATAGAAGCTCTTAAAAATTTTTCCTCTAAAGAATTTATTTTTTCTTCTATTTGTAATTTGTTATTTACTTTTTTTAAATTAATTGAGCCGTGATAGATGCTGTTATTAAACTTTCATTTAGGGTATTTGCTTTAAATTCCACTAACGCATTATCATTCCAATTGAGATCGGTAGAACCTTCAAACGCTTGTATTTGATCTATTATAATGTTGGTATAGGTATTTTGGTGGTTTACATTTCCTTTGATCCAAAGCATAACCTGACCTTTATCATAATAAACCAGCCCTATTGAATTAATTAAATCTTCACTCTTTGACGTCTCTAAAAAACAACTGTTAAACCCTGTATTATTTAGACTACCTATTAATTCAAATTTCTGATAAGCTCCTGCTACTAATAACCTACCTCTTATGAAAAGATTACTGACATTGCCGGGTATTGCATCTTGTATTTTAATATAATCCGTTTCTGATGTTTCGGTAAACGCATGGGCAAAAATTGTGGAATAATAATTTTTTGTATGTAAAAATGTACTACTTATAGGAGTTTCAGGGGTCGGAATTTTTTTTATTCCTACGTTGCCTCCTGCATCAGCTACTAACATTTTGGTAGGAGTAAATGCTTGTTGCCCCTCTACAGGGGTAGAATCCGCATCGGGAGTATAGGTGTAATTTAGTATATATTTTCCTGAAAGCTTAAACCAACGTTCAGCAAAATCTCCTTTAATTAATGCCTCAGTTGCATAACTTCCCCCATTCTTCCCATCCCCTTGAGAATGTATAATAAGTTTGTTTGCTATATATCCATAGCATGGAGCATTAGCCCCGATTATTACGTTATTAGTTCCATAAGTGTGACTTGTAAAGTTAGTGATGCCATAGCCTATAAAGGTATTATAAGCCCCTCCATAAGTAAAATAAACTCCCGATCTGTTACCAACAAAGGTATTACCAAAGCCTCTGGTCATACTATATCCTGCGGAATCACCAACAAATGTATTTGATCCTGAATCCATTTTGCCCACCGGTAAGCCGTTATCTTTAGGCTGTCCGGTGTATTTATAACCGGAAGTTGCACCGATAAAGGTATCCCTATTAGCATTAGGTGCTACATGTCCTGCAGCTGTACCTATAAATGTACAGTTCATAGATTCTATAATTGCTTCTCCTGCATAAGCACCTAAAGCCGTGTTATAATCACCTTTTCCATTCAGTTTATTCAGTGCGTTATATCCAATGGCTGTATTTTCTGGAGAGGTTTGATTGTCCACAAGGGCATTATCTCCTATTGCGGTGTTGTATTTTGCCGTGGTAACAGATTTTAAGGCATCTTTTCCAAATTTTAAATTTTCATTGGTTATATCGCGCCCTATTATTGCTTCATTGGTTATTATATCTTTATCGGTACTATTCCCATTTGTGGTTATTTCTTGAAGTGTACCGCCTGTTTTACTAAGTTTTTCTTGTAATTCTTCACTTAGCATTGTTGATACTACTCCTTTTTCTTTAATTTGAAATTGATTGGTATTAACTATTTCTAACCCTCCTTTTTCTGATGCTTCGTAAGTTGTAAATGAATCTGATAGATTTACGGTAAAAATTGAACCGCCCGACATGGTAAATTTTATTTCCTTGGTTTCCGGATTATATTTTACCTCTGATAAGAAATTATCTTTTGGCAGGTTTATTTCTTTGGACTCATCTTCTTTATATTCAATAATTAAGGTACCAGTTTCTTCATCATAGCTTACATCGGTTACTGCTTCTGTTAAGAATTCTTCTGTAATCTCTCGTATTTTGTCTATCGAATAGGTTTTGTCTGACGCTGTATATAATGTATCGTCTATTAATCCATAAACATAGGCTTGTAAGGCCTGTACTATTTCATTATCTACCTTGTTGGATAATTCTTGGGTTAACTTGTCTACCAGCTCTTTATCTGCTTTATTGACCAATATATTATTTATATCCTCTATGACTTCTATTGGAATTTTTTCTTCTTTGTGCCAATAGCTTTCCATCCAAGCCCAAAATTGTTGCTCATCTGGTTTTTTACCATTGGAAAACCATGGTTTTAATGTTTCTTTTGTTACCATTTTTTTATTATATCCGTTAATGCCATTTCCTAAACCCACCCATTTAATATAGAGAACAACTCGATAAGGATTCATGATACTGTACTTTACCGCTACCTTCACTGGAAGTATTTCCATAATTTGAGGTAGAATTTGGTGTAGAGTCATATCCACCGCCCTTCCATGTTCCTGTATCTTCTCGTACGTGTCCATTATGACTATGAGGAGCCATTTCTTCAATTGTGTTTATGTGGGTGCAACTTCTTCCATAATTTCCTACTTTTGAAAATTCAGAGACGGAACGGTTAATGTGAATAAGCATACGTCCTCGCCATTCGTTTTCTGGAACTTCATTGTATCCTGGAGGTATTAAGGCTGCAATATTGTCAAAAAATATTATCCCATCTCCTTGATTTATTGGTGCATTCTGAGCTTTTAATATTTTAAGTTCTTCACGGGTTTCTTTCATAAACACCAATAGCTCCGTTAAAGGAGGAATACGTTTAAAGTTTTCCCATTTATAATTTTGAGCACCTGTTCCAAAAGTAAAATACCTTTTGGTTATAACCACCTTTTGTGTCCCATTTTCAAATTCTTTAACTACTTTTTCTTCAAACAGCGTAATATTCGCAAGTTTGATTCCTCCCCGAAATTCAAAAATTTCACCATTTATAAAAATAAATCCGTCAGTTATTATATTATTACCAGATTCATAACAACCTGATATTATTGCAAGATCACCTGCCATTGCAGCTAATCCATTAATAGGGAGGGTATAGGTTTCTTGTATATCTTCTAATCGGTTTGTGGTCATGGGAAAACCACCCGCATTATTATATTCTAATTTATTCATGCTAAATCTTCTAGAGGTTCTTTTTAGTATCTTTTACTAGCTAGTTTATAAGTGCTTTTATTTCAAAATTATCATTATTCAGTAATTTTTTTGTTAACTTATCAACCGGAACTTTATCTAATTTATTGAACAACATACTGTTTATACCCTATTACTTCTAAACTAATTTTTTATTCTTTGTGCCAATAGCTTTCCATCCATGCCCAAAATTGTTGTTCATCTAATTTTTTACCATTGGAAATCCATGGTTTTAATGTTTCTTTTGTTACTATCTCCTTATTTTTATCCTATAAATTCTATAAATAATACTGTCCGATAGGGGTCTAAATGATTAACAGGGGTACTATTTCCTCCACTTCCTTCTATTGAATAATTATGTCCAAAAGTTTGCCTTAATACCTGTTGTTTACTGCCTCCTCCAACTCCCCAAATTGCAATATCCTTTAAATAAAAAGACATGGCCGGCAAGTTTGTCTGAAATAAGGTGTGTGTTTTAGATCCTCCTGTTTTCCCTATTTGGTTAAATTCCTCTTGATTGGGATCAAATCCAACTGGCATACGACCTCTCCAGTCCACTACTTCCCGCCATCCTGCCGGAATTTGATTTGCAGGTTTGTTCCATAAAACCATACCACCCCCAGCTTGAAATACAGCATTCTGTTTTTTCAAAAGGGTAACCTCATTTTTTAATTGTTCTAATTCTGAACGACTTACTTTATTTTCAAAAGTTTCTGTAAGAGTTTTAAGAGGCATTATTCTTTTAAAGTCTTCCCATTTATAATTTTGAGCACCTGTTCCAAAAGTAAAATACCTTTTGGTTATAACTACCTTTTGTTTCCCGTTTTCAAATTCTTTATTTATTTTTTCTTCGAACAGCGTAATATTCGCCAGTTTGATTCCTCCCCGAAATTCAAAAATTTCACCATTTATAAAAACAAATCCGTCCGTTATTATATTATTACCAGATTCATTACAACCTGAAATTATTGCTAGATCACCTGCCATTGCAGCTAATCCGTTAATAGGGGGGGTATAGGTTTCTTGTATGTCTTCTAATCGGTTTGTGGTCATAGGAAAACCACCTGCATTATTATATTCTAATTTATTCATGTTATATCTTCTAAAGGTTCTATTTTGTATCTTTTACTAGCTAATCGATAATAATCAATTAAAGCTTTCATTTCAAAATTATCATTATTCAGTAATTCTATTGGAACCAAAACCAAAAAGTCTGCCCCATTATCTTCAAAATCTGCATCTTGTCTAAGATAAATTGTACCTAAATATTTGATTTTTTTCTCCACTTCTGTATAAATATACTGTTGCTTATATCGATGGGAATTTGTAATTATAATTCTGCGCTGAATAGGATCAAAACGATCATTAAGCATTCCCTGCATGTAACATATTTGGGAATTGTGGTTTAATTTATATATATTATCAAAACGAAATTGTAACCAGGAATAATGAAGTATTTCTAGGGGTTTTATTAATGAAAATAAATAATTAATTATCTTTATTTTTCTTAATAAAGGCGGAAGTATTAATATGCTTAATTTTTTTATATTTAGATTATACCACATAAGTAATTGTAATTAAACTATTTCCTAAATATTCTGTTGTAAAATAGCCAGATTCTGGTATTTTAGACATATAGATACTTTGAGTTTGTCCATAATCATTAATTGTTGGGTCTATCCAAGCTGTAGATGCATTGTCTATATTAATATCCTTTACCCCTGTTGTGGCTTGTAGTTTATCTGTTAGTTTGGATAATACTAATTCTCCATTAAAAGGTAATTCTCTTAAAAACTGCTTTATAGAAGTTTCTATTGGCTGTATATCTCCATCGATTGGTGCTATAGCATTTCCTTTGTTGTCTAAAACTAAAGCATCTCTTTTGATGGTAATATTGAGATATAATAAATCTGGAAGGTAATTTATTATAGTAAATGGAACTCCTGCATCTCGTATTTTTTCCATATATGCAGTAAATGATTCAATAACTGTATCGTCCAAAGGACTTAATTTACCTCCGTTTTCTGTAGCAATCTTAATTATTAACCTGCTTTGGTTTTGTGCTTCGGTTACTGCAGAATATTTTACAATTTTACTGTTTTTTATATCATCTTCGGTGTGTCCTTCGTTATTAAATTCATCTGTATCTAAATATAGATCAAATCCATACTGAAAGGCTAGTGCTTTATTTCTATACCATCGTGCTGTATGGGGTTTTAAATCCATTAAAATCTCATTTACTTCTTTTTTATGTGAATCAAAAAGAAGTTCTAGAGTAAAAATAATATATGCTATAATATAAATAAAATTACGCCAAATAGATACTTTTGAATTTGAAGTAAGCCCGTTCAATTCTGAACGACTTTCTTTTTCTTGCAGTATAATGTTTTCTATTTCTTCAATTGTTCGGGCCATTTGCTTAATTTTTATTTTGTGTTACTTCTTCAGAATTAAATATTTTTTGATATTTCTCAGGCAATAAACACAATACTTTTTTAATAATATTTATTCCTCCTGCGTCTTCTATATTTTCTCCAAGACTCCATATTTCTATTCCTGAAAAAATATAAAGAGCAATTATTGTAAGTGTTAATCCTCGATTGTTGAAATTGAATAAAACCATTTGGTCTAAAATAAAATAATCTATAACAAAAGCTATGATCATATAAATACCATATTCTGTAAATATTTTATCACACATTAATCGCAATCCTTTCGATTTTATTTGTCGATAAAAATATTTTTTTAAAGGGTTAAATTTTAATTTTTGCTTTTTTGCTTCTGCATTGATTCGTGTAATGGTATCTAAAATGGTTATTATAGCAAAAGCTAATAATGCCATTTTTAAAGATGTAAGATATGATAAAATCATAGATATAAAACCTGTGGTCATTAAATATAATTTATTTATTTTGGCGGTTGTTGTTAATATACTTATCATTTTTTCAAATAATTAAATTAATTATCTTACCACAAATGTTTGATTTATAATCATTTCACCAATTCCTTGGTCATTTATTAAGTCGTTTATATATTTATCGGATATTGTAGTAGCTGGGTATAAAGCTCTATTTTCAAAGTATTTAGCAATACTTTTATCTACATACTCCGGTTTTTCTGGTATTTTTAACTCCATGCCTGGGAGTAAATCTTGGGTATATTCTATTTCATTAATTCGGGCAATTTCCGGCATAGCTTCTGCTGTTCCGCAATACTGGCAAGCAATATTTATAAGACTTTGCCCTACTAATACTTTAATTTTTCTTGTAGTTTGCATCTACACTTACGTTAGGTATATTAATTGTAATTTTCCTTACATTCATTCCATCCAGGGTAAATTCCTGGTCTATTTCTCGTGCTAATACCGAAGTATCTGCTGATTCTAAATAACGTTTGGCACCAACACAATTTTCTGGGTATTCAGCAAAATCTCCTTTAGCTGACATTAATAATAATAATTGATTTTGAGCATCTGTATCCTCGACAACAAAATCTCCATTTTCAATTTTCATATCATAATTTTCACTTAAAAAAAAATCTTGCATCATGATATCGTATTTTTAAAAATTCCTGCAACCGTACTAGAGTTAGCTCTTAACCCTCCATTATAGGTAATGGTAATTTCTTTTATTTCTTCTACAATCGCTTTTGCTAATTTTTCACTTATTCTTTCCAAAGAATCATTTGCATTTTTTTCTTCAGTTTGTTCAAACTTAAAAGCAGATTTTATTTTTGTCTTTAATCGATCTTTATCTAATGACATTATTTATTCTTTTTTTTAGTTCTATAAATTGAAAATCGTTAATTAACTTAATGGTACACCCTGTATTTGTAGTAAAACTCATATTCCGTATAGCATCTACAAAATCATTTATTAAAGTAATCATGTTTTCGTTTCCTATTTTTATCTGAACAGAATTAATTTTATCACATGCAACAACCATCCACTCGTCTCCATTTTCAATCCGAACTGCTAATACTAAGCTATTAATTTCTGGTACTTGTAAAAAGCCATTATTTCCTCCGGTAATTGGTCGCAAACGAACATCATAAAATTCTTGTCCATCTTCATCTATAAGGATACAAGTACATTCGTTAGTATCTACGTCCTTAACTCGGGCTATGTTTGTAACGAAGGGTGCAAATTTTCCTGCCAGGCTTTCCAACCGCTTTCTTATCTCATATTCATCGAATTTATTTGCCATAAAAATAATTTAATGTTATTTTTTGCCTTCCGCCACTGCTATCATACGAACCTTCTATTGTTTCTACAAAAAATAATCCTTCGCGTTCTGGAAATCGCTTATCTATAATTTCTACTACATCGGATTTATTTATATAGGGTTCTAAAAAACATGTAATAGAGCCCTGGTATCCGGAATAGTTTTCTGAGGTTTGCATTTCATTAGCAATCTGTTTTTGTATTTCTTCATTGATGCCTGATTTTATCTTTACCTCTTTGGTTTCGTTATATTTTTTTTCGTCACTCTTAATTTTCTTTACTTGTCCTTTACTATTCTTTTCTACAAGAGTAATTTTTACATTTTTTTCAGTTTTACGTTTTTTTAATTCTTTATCTTCTACAGTATTCCATCCTATCTGCAATTTTATTGGTTCTTGGTCTTTGTTTCTATATCCAAAACGAGTACCTACATATAGTATTTCATTATCGAAAAATGGTGTAAGGTGAATTTCCTTTTGCAAATATTCTAATACCTGCCAACCGGTGTAATTTTTAAAACGTACGTTTTTTAATACTACTTCTGGTATTTTATCTGAAATTTGTATATCTGTTCCTTTAGTTACATCTAATAATAATTTTTTAAGAGTTACAGATTTATAACTAGCATTAAATACTTTTGGCAACTTATAGCTATATCCTTCACACTCCAGTTCTAAAGCATCTGTTACAGTAATTGTTTTTATAAATCCTGTAAATCTAATTTCATCTCGTTTATTATATCCTAGTTTTAGAATTACATTATCTCCTTCTGTAAAAACTATATTTTGCTTTTTCTTTTCATTTATTTCTTTTGTCTCATCTGTAAGATTACTAACAAGATAAATACTTTTCGGTAAACTGATTGTGCAAGTATTTGAGGCTGATAAAACTGAAGTTTTCCATTTTACAGAAGTAGGTTTTACATTATATTTACCAATTATAATATCTGATGTCATATTAAACATATCAAATCTGTATTAAGGTATCTACAAAATCAGTTTCACATTCTAATGTAAAAGGCCTCATATTATAGCCTTTGCCTTCTACTTCGGGAAATTCTAATGAATTAATAACTATCTTTCGGGAACCAGTCATAAATAATTCAGTTAAAGCGCAATATAATTCTACAGAGTCGGTAGTTTCATACAATTCTTTTAATTTTAATATTTCTTTGTCCGGAAAACTTTGGTTTTCTCCTACCAGCATTCCTTTGATGTTTATGATATAGTCGCCTATGTTAAATTTTTCTTTAATTGTTCCTTTACGTTCTGAAACTTGTGTACGTATAATTGTTTTTTGGGAACTAATTCGTACTGTACATAAATATAAATCTAAACATAGACCATTATTTGTAAAAAGCTGAATTGGCAAAAAAACTTCACGTCCGTTGTAATATTTAATTAGTTCTATTCCTTTATCTGTTGTAGGGATGGCTTGATGTGCTGGTGACATTCCATTCATCACCTTTCCTACATCAAGATCTGATTGGGTTACCCCAAAATATTGTTTATATAAATCAAATGTTTGTTTCATTATGATAAAGCATCATTAGTTGTACCAACAAGTACTCGTGCGAACATTTCCATAAAAATTTTTTCAATATCTGCCGTTCCTTCTTGTATATTTACAGAGTTTAGGTTAATAGAATCTAAAAATTTACCAACATGAATATTAACTACCTGTTGTTTATTACTGATAATATCTTCTTTAGCTTTTATAGACCTATTTGAATTAGAAGTTGTATGATTTACAAGATTTTTTATCGAATTAGTAAATTCTTTATTTTCTTTTTTGTCTTCTTTTTCTTTTTTGTTGACTTCTTCTGGATTTGGTAACTTAGGTTTAGAATTAAAATCTAATGAAAATTTACTATTGACCTTAACACTATCCTCCCCAAAAATCAATTTTTTTACAAAACGATAAGCTTCTTCTAACTTATTAATTACAGGCATAAATATTTTATCAAATAACCATTGCAAGGCACTTAATAAACCTTCAATTCCTTTTGCAATGAATCCGTAGAACTTGTATACTAAAGCAAATATATCTTTTAGAAATTCAGAATTTTTAATAAAATTAGCTAGTTTTATTACAATATTAGAAATTGTTCCAAATAATTTATTTGATAATGGAACAATAGATTCATTGAAAAATTGAGCAACAATATCTATATAATCCTTAAATCCTCCTGTATCATCTTTCAAGCCAGACATCCATTCAGATACTTTTTTAATTCCATCTTCCAAAGGAGAAATACCACTTTCTATAAATGGTAAAATTAAATTGGCAAATTCTAAAGCATTGGTAATTAAAGGCATAAAGGAATCTCCAGCTTTTGTTTTCAGTTCATCCCAGGCATTTTCTAATTGTTGTACTTTTCCTGCAGGAGTTTCAGCAATTTGTTCCATCGCATCAGCAAAACGTCCACCTTCAGAAGTTGCGTCTATAAATGATTGTTTTATATCTTCAAAGGAAATTTTACCTTCATCAACATCTCTTGTTAATTGACTGATACTTTTCCCTGTTCTTTCAGCCATAACCTCAAGTGGATCAAATCCTGCATTTATAAATTCTGATAATCCATCACTAGTTAATTTGCCTGCAGTATATAATTGAGAAAAAGCTTGGGTTAAACTATTGAGTTTTTGTGTATCTCCCATAGATACGTCTCCTAACATTTTCATATTTGGAGCTATATCTTCTGCTTTAATTCCATGTCCTAACATGTTTTGAGCATTTTGAAATACTTCTGGACCCAATACAGAATTCTTTTGAAGTTTTACTAAATCTGCCGTTAATTTTTCTCCACTATTTTTACTTCCTGCCAAGATATTAAAAGAAGATTGGATTTTCTGACGTTCAAAGCTTTTACTGATGGAATCTGATATTAAATTAAACCCTGCAGAGACAATATCTCCAACATCCAATGATACTCCTACTGCTCCTAATATCTTTTTAACTCCCCCAAGCATATTTTTTAATCCTCCACCTGAAGATCCTCCTTTTTTAGATGGTGCGGATTTGTCTGCTCCCTTTATTTTATTAGACTGCCGTGACAAAGATTCTAATTCTTTACGGGCTGCCGCAATTGTTAAAGGAACTTTGGATGTTGCAGCTACATTTTCTACTCGTTTAATTGATATCTGTAGCTCTTTATAGCTCATAGACAAAATTTTATTATGTCCAGTTAAACGGTCGGTATATAATGTAGATTTCTGTGCAAAATCCTGAAATTGATATTTTAAAGCATTTACAGTTACTGTTGTCTGATGTATAGAATTAGCAAATTTTACTATCGTTGAAGTAGCAAAATCTCTTACTTTTATATCATAGTTTACAACGTTCATACTTTTATATTTTTACACCTTTTTTCCACCATTCTAAAGCGACTCCGGTACGGTAATAAAATATTTCATCATCCCATTTTGCGGATTCAGCTCCGAAAGCCATTAAACCAAAAACTCGAATAGATTCTATGCTTTTATCTTTTTCTCCTGATTTTAGAATTTTAAAACAATCGTTTTTTTTACCTCTATAATTCCTTGTATTTGTAGCATTACAGATGAAAAATAATCGTCTTCATCTTTCAGTTCATTATCTCCATCTAACCATAATTCATTTAATAAAATACGAGCAGAATTTACAAAAGCTTTGTCTAATCCCTCAGACTGATCTGTAAGGGCAGCGGTATAACTAGCTACATCTTCTGAGGTAATCGGGCGTAAAGCAGCCATTTTATCTTCAACTAAAATGTAATTTAACGGTTTATTTTTAAAAGCTAACTTCCATTTTTTTATTTGTTCAATTCCAAATCGGCTTTCGATTCGTTGTTTGTTGTCGATTTCAACTGTTTCTGTTTGGCTTTCCTCTGAGTTATTTCTAGTTTTTTTCATGTTTTTTTTATATAATTTTAGTGGTTATGTCAATAGCTAAAAAAGGTAGGGTTACTTCCATCATTTTGGCTCCTTGTTCCATGGCCAATTCTACTTTAGAAAATTTCACTCCTCTTGCAGTAACAATTCTTAAAGGGCCATTTTTTTCTTTTTTAAAAGTACCTGTAATAACAATATTTTCTTGAGGTACATCTTGAATTCTTGCATAACCAAATTTTTGGACTATTCTAATTAACTCGTCAAGTTCAAAACCTAATATTTTAATATTCCCTTCCGATTTGGTATTTCCTGACTGAATATCTAATGGTTTATTACCTGCTCCGTATATTAATTCATTTTCGTCTTCATTATTAAAAGAAAACCCTCTAAGTCCTTTTATTTTTCGTCCCAGGATATTTAAATTAAAATCCATCCAGGCACATTCTGATGTTTGTAATTTCATAATTCTATGTTTATAGTTTTACTGTTAAACCTAAAGTAAATTTTATCCAAGTCATATATCCAAGAGGCTGTATTTTTTCTTCTATATACAATGTAGAAGTATTCACTATATCCTGAACAGGTTTGCCGGCCTCGTTCAGTCCATTTGGAATCAATACATCAAAATTGGATATTTGGGTTCCCATATTATTCTCAATTTCTGATTTTATAGTATCTTCAATATGGGCTATGTCTGCAGCGTTAAGGCTTCCGTCTGATTCTAATTGTATATTTCCTTCTAAAAATGGAATTAAAGTTTCAGCAGTTATTCGTTGGGCTTTATCTATTATTCGTCCGTTAGCTAATATTTTTAAATCGTCTTTAGACGCCATATTATCTACACCGAAATAATATCCTGCTGTTCCTGATGGATTATAAAAAGTAATTAGTCCTGAATCATGTAAAGTTTCCATATCTAACCGTTCGCTTATAGGTTTGGTCCCGATGTAAATCTGGGCAAGGCTTAATGCCCCATTGGTTCCGGCTCCTAACTTAACATGTGCAGGATATTTAACCGCACGAGCTAAAGCTATACCTACAGAAGCTCCTTTATCTGGATTTGAACTTCCTAAGACCACTCCGATATAATTATTATTGGATTCATTTGCTTTAAAATCATTTTGAGCATCCTCTTGAGCAATTCTACCTTCTAACAACATTCGGAAAGGTTTATTTTTTCTCTGAAAAGCTTCAGCAATTGGGCGACTGCCTAAAACAGTATTTTTTACATCTGTATCAAAAAAACTTGTTCCCGGATTATAATCTGATTTTGGTTGACGTGTTATTCCTACCAGATTAACATCTTTTTGATTCAATAATTTGTATAATCCGTTTTCATTGGATGCATTTACAAATTCATTCATAGTTGTATCGGGTGAGTAACCAATGATTTCTAACTGCATATTTCCACCTAATTCTTGGTAAAATTCTGAAATATGTTTATATGCAGATGGTTCGTCAGAAGCAGTAAACCCTTTTTGTACTGCATCTTGTAAATTGTATACTGTTGTAACTACTTCTGATAAACCAGGAGTATTAACAGTTACCGCTAATGCTCCTCGACCATCAGTTACGGTAATACTTCTAAGTAAATTATTAGATTGTATTGTTGCTGAAATATTAGGAAATGGCATAAGATTTATTTTTTTAATTTATTTTCTATTTTTTATTATTTTTATATTTTTTGTTTCTCTCTCAATTTCAAAAGCTTTTTTTATTTTTTCACTTTTTATAATCTGTCTATTTGAGTTATTTTTTTAAATATGATAGTAACTACTGATTTTAAATATTCCAGTGGTTTTTCCATATTTTTTTAATTCTGATGTTGTCATTTATGTTTAATTTTTTTATAAATAATTATAATTACACTTCCCAAAACCAGTATTATTAATATTTCTCCTATAGAGGCTAATAATTTAATATTTTCAGGTACATATTTTTCTTTTTGAATATAGGTTTCAAATCTGACTTTGGTTTGTATTTCTTTTTGTAATTCGTCTTTTAATTTAGCTTTAATTGTCAATGTGTCACATTCACATTTTACAGTTAATTTACCTTCTGGAGATTTAGATAAACTTAGCTTCGCATTCTTATTTTGTTTGAATTTTGGATTTTCTGAAAGATTATTGCAATCTGTAACTAGTGTTACTTTAGCTTTTTCGGTAACCAAAATTGTATCTCTATAGGTAATAAGTTTTTCACAAGTAATAGTGTCATGTATAGTTTTAAAACCGATTACAGGTTTTGGACTCCTGCAACCGGAAAAAACTATTACTATAACTACTACTATGAAAAAATTTATTTTTTTCATTTTATTTCAATCGTAAAACCTTTAGGGGCTAATTCGATTAATTTTTTTAAAGTTATACGTGAATTTAGTATATCTAAATATCCATCTTTGTTGATATCTGAATAAGAGTCTCCTATAAGGATACATCCTTTAATATCAGTATAAAAATTTCCTGCATGAATAAGAATCCATTGCCTAGGTTCAGTAGGAACTATATGATAATGTTTTCCTCTCTGGGGTGTTGTTCTAGGAACAGCTTCATAAATTCCGACAGGAATACAAGAAATGGATTTTCTATTATTTTTCCAGGGAAGCTCTAAGGTTTTACATTGAAATATTTTAATTTCAGAATCATTATAAAGAGCTAAATCACCTAATGTTTGAACCTTATCAAATTTTCTTCTTGTTAATATCGCTTTCATCTTAAAATAGTTATTATGCTGTTCAAACTATTGAAATAAATTGTTTTCTATCTCTACGTCTTCAATCTGCCATTTACAAAAATTGATAGTCGATTTAACCTGTTTTTGTTTTGTGTCTATTAAATTATATACATAATACATTATATAATTATAGGTTAAACAAATTTCTTTTTCTATTTTTTTTAATGACATCTCGTCGAAAATTTTATTCTGCAAAATTCTGAACTATGCCCAGAAATAAAAAAAAATGGTGACATTTTGTCGTATTCTTTTTTATTACTACCCAAGGTTAAATAGTTTTGAAAGACATTATTTTAACTTAATCCTTTATAGTTTTTTAAAGCATTAAACAAAGTGGTTCAAAAGTGATAGAAACGTCATTATTACTTTTTTTTATTAAAGTTTTATTCAAAAAAATCTTGTAATATAAAAAATGAACCTTATTTGATTGTTTTTAATTGGTTGAGAGTAGTTCTCAGGGTAAAGTAAGAATGATAGTATTAACAAAATATTTTTTATTGAATACAGTTGAAAAAGAAATATTATAAAAATTTATTCTTTATTAATAATCATGTTTGGAAATATGAATTGTTTAATATTGAATTATAAAGTTTTACCAATCTCCTTGATTCAAACTGATATTCATTGAAATCTAAACAAAAAAATAACTCAAGAAATCGATAAACTTTTTAAAATTTAATATATGAACTCATTCTTTGCAAGGTTATATCTTGATTTAAAAGAACGTATAAAATCAGAAGTCCCTATGATACAAAATATAGAGCAGGATTTTAGACAGTATAAATTAGAAAATTGGCAACTTAATGTATCGTTTCCAACACTATTAATTGATTTTCCAAATACAAAATATTCTCAAGAATCTGGATTATCTCAGTTGGGCGAAGTAAAAATAAAATTTAAATTGCTTAACTATCTGTTTGATCAAAATAACGAAGATACTTTAGCAGATCAAAAAGTTACTTTAGAGTTGTTTGAAATTGAAGACCAACTTATTAAGGCTTTACAAGGTTGGAAAGGAAATTATTTCCAGCCATTAATTCGTTTAAGTTCTTCAACAAAAAAGCGAAAAGGCTTAAAGTTTCAAATCAGAAAATTAGTGTTTAATACCATCTATGAAGAGGAATTTTAGAGTATAGGTGACTCATATCTACGTATGGGTAATTGTTGTATAACTTCTTTGTAATCATCTAAATTAATAGCTAAATACCTACGGAAAGTTCGTTCACTCATAGGTACTTGTTTACTGATAATATCACGAAATATTCGTCGGCGGCTTTTAGACTGGTTTCCAGGTTCATAATTTTCTTTTATAATATCTTGAACCAGTTTAATTTTACGAAAGGTATTAGAATTTTTAGGCTTGAATGACATATCTGTAATTTTGTCTTACAAATATATGATATATTGGAAATTATTACAAGTATTTATATTTTTAACATTTCAATTCCCAATATTTTTGTTCTCGATTAAAAAAATAAAGAGGCCTAACCCTAAGGGTGATTAAATAATATTATAACTTATTTTCATATAAAAATTATATCTTTTTTGACATAGAATTCACAAGATTTTTTTAATACTTATAGATTGTTATTCTTAATTATTTTTCAATGCTTTTTATTCATTAATGGTCTTTTAGCTTAAGTTCATCCAGAATATTATCATACTTCTATATTGTTTTATTTTTTATATGAACTTTTTAATATACCTTTTAATGCTGTTATAAGTTTACTACATTCTTTAGGTTTCATTTGTTTAAGAGGTTTTCTTACCGGGCTTTTTTTAGAAATAATAAAAGTTCCTAGTTCTTTTATATCGGGAACTGATTTACCTGCCTTTTTTTGGTATATTGTCCAACCTAAATCATAACAAATATTAAGGATTTGAGCATGTTGTTTGTTATATTTATCAAAATAACCAAAATAACTATAATCTCCTTTTAATGAAGCTATTAAATTAATAGCTTCTTCTATTGTCAGTTCTTTTACACTTTTAACCCTTTCATTAGTAAAATGAGAAATAAAATCTGCCCTTAAATTTTTATCTTTTTTAATTTCAAATGGAAATAAATTAAATATTTGTTTAATTTGTAAATATTGTATTAAATTTCTTTTCATAACTATTTATTTATTTTATTTTGATTTATTAACCACCTCTTTTATAAATCTATCTTTTTATTAATTATTGGATTTGTTTTGATTTTTCAGTTATAAAATTCTATTTAAGCTTTTAGTGTTAAGTTCTTATTAATAATATATAGTTTATACTATCTAAACATCTATTTATTTATAAATTTTATAATAAATATATATATTCAATATCTTAATTATGTTTTATTATGTATACTAATACTGCTATTAAAAATATGATTAATATTATACTTAAAGGAATCCCAATTGGTGATAAAACCCAGAACCAAGACCAAGTAATAACATTTGTGAGTTTTAAAACTATAAATGCAATAGTTAATAATCCAGGAAATCCGATTCCTGCTGATGTGTTATTTTTCTTCATGATTAAATAATAAGTTAAAGTTATTAGAGCATCTTTTTATACCTTTTTCTTGATTATATGGTAAATATTTTAGTTTATTTTATTTTTATATCTTTTAAAAATTCTTCTTTTAGTAGTTATTCTGTTAATAACTATTTTGTTTATGAAAATTTATTTAGAGTTTTTCATGTTTAAGTTTTTTTTCTGTTATTAAAAAACTTAAATCAAAATCATGTGGAAAATCTACTGATGTAAGGGATAAAGGAATACTTTGTTTTACACCATTTTTATCTGTATAACAAGAATCAATAAAAAATGCAGAACGTTGCGGGGAATAGGATTTTCTAATTATATCTACTCCATCTGTAAAACTTTCATTATTAAAATCATCGGCTAATGCTTGTAATTCAATAACACGATTAGCTTTTAAGTTTCCTTTAGCATCTTTTTTTAACAAATGGTTTATAGCCTTTACTAATTTTGCAGAATTTTCATCTTTGGATAATGTCTCTATAAATTTATTTATTTTAGAAATTCCTGTATTTACTGTATCATCCCATCCGTCTATAATACGATAACCAATGGTTATAGACCAACCATCCTCTGTTGTAAAGGTATGAGATTGATTATTTTCTCGTGTTTCATAGATGGATAATTTTAATTTTAAAATATCTATCAATGAATCATAAATAAACCTTTTTTCTTTTCTCAATAAATCAGATATCTCTTTTAAACGATTTACAAGATTTGGTATCGTCTCGTTTACTAAGTCTTTATATGCTTTACGATCCGTTTCTTTTTTTGCTTTACGTTGTTTGTGCAAAGCTTCAAACTCAGCATCTGTTAATTGTCCTGCTGGTTTTTCAAATAATTTCTCTGGTATCATTATATTTTAAATTTTTATTTCTTCATCTATTTACTTTATTTAAATCATATTTTACTATATTTAGTAATTTTAAAATTTTCGTATAGAATAATTTTTCACGTTTTATTTATATGCTAAATTTTAAACTAATTAAGACATGATAAATGTTTATAATTTATTTTAATTATTTATTTTTTGTAAACTATTTTTTTATTTCTATCATTCAAAATTCTTTTTTTTATTATTCCATTTTCTTCAATATATCGGATTTCTGGGCATACCCATCTGGATTCTTTTATTTCTACTGATTGAATAATAAGTAGTTTTTGGAATTCATCTTTAAAATCAGAGGGTTTTTTACCGTTTAATTGCCGTGCTATTTCTTTATGTATAAGACAACGATTTTCAAGACTTAAAAATCGTTTCTCTTCACTATCATATGTAAGTAATTCTATTAAATATTCTTTAGAAAATGCCATGTTTATTTTTTTTTATTTCATCTCTTCGAGTTAATTCTTCTAGTATTCTATCTCTCTCAGCCTGAAGATAAACTTTAATAATAATTTCTTTTCCATAAAAATTAGATAGATCAAAACTCAATTGATGCACTCGATTTTCTAGTTCTGTTTCGCTCCAATCCTTTAATGGTTTTTGGTTTAGGGGAAATTGTTCTGTTTCCATAAATTTTTTGCTTTAATGCTTTCATTACTAACCCATTAGGGTAAATGTATGTATAACTGTTTTCACAATGTGTATCATAAAAAGCTTCTATTAATGCCTCTATTTCAAAGGAATACAATTTTTTTTCTTCTTCTTTGATGTCTGTTATTCCAAATGCTTCTTGAGTACGAATATTCCATTGGGTTTTCCACCAAGACCAATATTCAGTTAGGGAAAGCATAATCTTTACAGTTTTTTGTTTTTCTATTTCGGGAAGTAAATTCTTCCAGTAATTTTCTGCGTATAAACAACCACTTTCAAAGAGATTTATTTGATATGTTTCTTCTGTAATCCCGGTTAAACGGCAAAAATTATATTGTGTATTATTTATTTTCATGATTAGATTATTTATTTAAGATTTTTTAGCCTTAAAATATGAGACCTTTAAATGTTTAATATTTATTTTTTCTTTTGACATAGATCTGATTGTTTATTTTAATTTTTATTAAATGTTTATTTTCCCCAGTATTTTTCAACCCCTTCATTCCAAATAACATAATCACCGGTAGATCCTATATATCTTCCTTTAGAAAAAGCTTTATGCCCTTCTACCCATATTTTAAGATCTGCGTCAAACATTATTTGTTCTGCGGTTCTGCCTATAGGATTCATTCCCTTTGCTTGTGAAGTGAAAATAAATAGCTTATTAGGATATCTTTCTACAAAATCTTGATACTTAGGATAATTTAATCGTGCATACTGAATACTGTCAATTACTACTATCTTGCGACTTTCTCTTTTATCTAGACGAGTTATTAATTTATTTATAGGTTCTGCGGGTAATAGTTGTACACGCGTTCCTACCTCGCTCATGTTTACTCGATCAAAAGCTAATTTCATAGTATATGAGGTAGATTCTTCTAATGAATTATAAAGCACTTTGTCAAATTGAGATAGATATTTTACTAATTGAAGTGTAAATGTGGTTTTTCCACTACCTGAATTACCCCATATAAACCATACTCCGATTGTTTCCGGTTTATTAAAAGCTTTCAACCAATTTCCTGTAAAGTCAAAAAGCCTGTATTTCTTATTACTTAATTCGTTTGCAGATAATGCTCTTGCCATTATTTTTATTTATTTAAATTTGGAATTCCTAAAACTATTCTTACAAAATCTTCAGTTAATGGTTGACCAATTCGTTCGGACTCTCTTATCGCTGGAACTAATACATCGTGTAATTCTCCATAATTCTCACAATTTTGTTGAATAAAACGAATTAATCTGACATCTGAAATACCATTTAAAAACTGTTTAAATGTTTTATCAATAGATGGTAATACACGAATTCCGAATTTGATACGACGATATAATTGAGGAATTCCTTCTTTATTTTTTTTTCTAAGTTTATCTAGGTTTTTTATAAGTTGGTCTGTACCTATAAGAATAATAGAACAAATCCCCAATAAATTGTCATATAGTTCTTTCATAGCGCATAATGCTGGTTGTTTCATATATTCTGCTTCATCAAATAAAACAATTGGAGTAAAACCTTCATATTTTAGTTGTTTGAGTTTTTTTACAATTTCTCGTATTTTTTTAGATTTTGTTTTAGCAGTTGGTATTTTTAGTGACTCAATAAGCTTATCAATCAAATCTCCAATAGTATCAGAACAACCTACTGTTATTTTAAATGCATCTATAGGGTTTTGTTTTACAAAAATATCTACAGTAAAACTTTTTCCACTTCCTGTACTTCCGATAATTATATTTGTGTATCCATATTTTTTTGCATCTTGTAACGTGGCTATGATCCGATTAAATTGATCTGTAGGTAATGGTTTCCAATATGATTGTTCTAATTCTAAACCGATATATTCTGCTATTTTTTTATACCACTTATCTGATATTATTACCTCTTTGCCACCTATAGATGAAATTTCATTTCTATTTCTAATAGCAGATATATATCCTGGATTAATTTCAGCCTTTTTGGAAAATTCATTAGCTGATAATTTATGCTTTGATAGGTAATTTTCTAATTCAGCAATAATTTGGTTCTTTACTTTTGTTTTCATAATATGTTTTAAATTGCTCCCACAAATGGGCATTTTTTATTGTAAATACATATTTATATCTACTTTTTCGCGCAAATAAGCTTCTTGTTGGGATTTCCATTTATTTGCATTTTCTTTTTCTTGTTTTTTTTTCTGCCTTAATTCATTTTTTTTCATAGTGTTTAAAGTATTTAAACGTTGTTTATTTCGTTGATTCTTATGGTTTCCTGTACTATCGGTAAGTAATAATTTTGATAGTGTGTTGTTAAGTTCTGGTTCTTTTTTAAATAAATCTTCCACAATTTCAGCATCTTTATATGTCTGCTCTGCTATTTTCCCATTTAAATATTTATTAAATTGTTGTACTTTCATCAGTTCTGCTACATCGTTATCAGTTCGGTCTTTCAATGACATAGGCTGTAAATATTTTTTATTTAACATAAACCGCAACTCTCCTCCATTACTGTATGCTAATACTTTATCAGTATTACTTGAATCATAAGCAATAGTCCAGTCAAGATGTCCATACATACGAAAATCTGGATTAAAACAATCATAATATTGAATAGTCTTATTTAGAGTTACCTTAATACCTTCATGAGTAAGTTTATTAGTATATCCAGTTCTTTCTCCTAAATAATATAAATAGTCCTCGTCTGACATATAATTGTGATTTTCTAATGGAATTTCAGCATATGCAGAAATATATTTTGCTTTCCCTACTTCTCTTTCTGCTTCTATAATTTTCTCTATCTGTAATCGGCAAATTTCTTCATCAGGAAATGTATGGCGTATTTTATTTAGCATTTCACTATTCGGCTGTTTTTCTTTTCTGGAAGTAACTCCAAATCCTGACCAATTGGGCATTAACTGACAATATTTTTTGTTTAACCGTAGAAAATATGGTTCTATTACTTTGGCTTTTGCGTTATGCGCCTTTGCTGGAATATAATTTTCTGTAACGGCATTATATAAAGGAGTTAATTTTTTTATAGCATAGCGATCGGATTGTATTTGTAATACACGATGTCGTCTACCAAATAATTCGGCTGTGTGATTTACAGCATTACGGATTGCTTGTTTTATCAGTTCTGTAGATTCATGATTTCCAATCGCATAGCCTATGGGGTATTTTCCACATGGATCTAATACAATTACGGCTGTTAAACGGTTATGGTAAGTGGTAACTTCTTTTCCTTTAGGAGTAATTTCGGTTTTTTGATATAGTAATTCTACATCCCAACCATCAATTGTCCAATAATATAAAGGATAAACTGGAGCTTTACGTTTTACTGTCATTGCTTTAACATTGTCAAAAGTCTGTTGCCCTCTGCGCCCGGCAAAAGTGTTTAAATCCCATTTTTCCCTATAATTTCTTACTGTTGAGGCCGAAATATTTTTCCAATCACATTTATCTGCAAATATGTTATAAATAGTAGCAATTTGTTCATTATCTAAGTTATTGTGCTTGCGTAATAATTGCCTTAAAGAGGCTTCTTGTTCAGTATCTTTAACCTTTTTAGAATGTTGGTTGCAAAAATTTGCATGAATAAGGCTTTGATAACCTTCTTTTATATAACGAATGTATTTTCTTTTTAAAGAAACCGGATTTATAGGTAAAGAATGAGGATATGTTGTTTTATTGAGATTTTGCAAGTAGTTGCTTATCTCTTTCCACAATTCTTGTACATTCTGTTTTGGTCGATTTAATTTTTTACGTGACGTTTGTCGAATATTTATTAAAGAATGTATAGCATTAAATATCTGAGCTTGTATATTATATTCTTTTTGTACAGATTTTTCTAAAAAACGATTATCCGGCAATTGCCATGAAGCAAAGAATTCCACAGCTTCTAAATCTGTTTTTATTTGTTTTTCTAGTAAAGATTTATTTTCAGATGGTGGTCTACCAAATTTTTTTATTACTAGGTCCTTAATCGAATTTGGAAGTTTTTCAAAATCTAACAGAGCATAATTATCAAGCCCCCTAGCTGTACGTATTTTATTAAGTTTGCCTCGATTACACCAATTTTTATAGTCATAATATGTAATTATCCCTAAATCCTCATAAAGAACTTTTGCTGGTATAGATAATGTATTATTATAAAACTCGTACATTTTATTTATTTAAAGTATTTTCTATTTCTTTAACTAATTCTTTATA
Organism: Apibacter adventoris; assembly: GCF_002964965.1. NCBI lineage: Bacteria > Pseudomonadati > Bacteroidota > Flavobacteriia > Flavobacteriales > Weeksellaceae > Apibacter > Apibacter adventoris. The sequence goes on along the minus strand of NZ_PSZN01000004.1, from coordinate 129,308 downwards.
TTCCTTTCTAATTGTATCAGAAGTAAGACTATTACGATCTCCTTTTAAGCACTGACGTATATAATAAGTAGTAAATCCATATTTCTCTGATAATTTATTTATTACTAAGGAGTTCCACTTATTTTTTTTTTGATTATTTTTACCCATTGCTTTGTTTGTTTCTAATTATAAAGCAAATATATACAGAATTCTGTATATATAAAAATAATATTACAAATTTATGTAAATAAATATATTTTGAAAGATATAACTGTAAGATTTTTAATTGTTTATGAATATCTCTTTTCTATTAAAAAAGTTAATTCATATAATGATTTTGCTAAAAAAATAGGGATTAGCAGTTCTTTAATAAACGAAATTTCTAAAAAAAGAACTAATGCTGGATTAATACCTATACAGAATACTGTAAATAAATTTACTGAAATAAATTCTGAATGGCTTTTAACTGGAAAAGGAGAAATGCTGAGAAATGAAAACAAAAACCTTAATGAATCTATATCTATACCAGATAGAAACAAATTATTAATTCCTTTAGTTGGTAAATACTCTTATACAGAATATATAACTGGGTTCAATAATCCTGAATATATAAAAACTTTACCAACCATACCTATAATTGCTGATAGAGAACTAAATGGGAAATACTTAGGTTTTGAAATGTATGGAAATAGTATGGAAAATAGTACTGATAGAAGTATAATAGAGGGTGATATATTAATTTCTGCAGAAATTAATGATATTTTCTGGAAATATGAATTACCTTTTGACAAATGGTATTTTGTGATTGTACATAAAAATGAAGGAATATTAATAAAGAAAATTATTAAACATGATGTTAATAAAGGTATCATTACTTTACACTCTCTAAATCCTTTATATAAAGATATAGAATTATCAATGAAAAATGTTGTTCAGCTATTTAGTGTATTACAAATTGTTAGAAAAATGAAAATATAGATTTCTATAATAATTTTCTTTACTAATATTATTAATATACTGAAAATCAATTATTTAATTATTTGTTTTTTATCTATATAATACTATAGTGGGGGTATGAGTTTTACATTTTTGCACAAAAATTATACTATTTTACTAAAAGTATATTGATCAGTTTTTTTTTATTACATGTTTTTTTGAATCCCCAAATGAATCCCCAAACGACTCTCCAAAGCATTAAATAATAGTTTATTTAAAAGAATATAATTTTTATGAAGAGAGGTAAATAATAAATAAGATATTTTATGAATATATTTTTTCTCTATTGGAAGACACAGGTAAAACCTTTATATCTAATATTATAAATGTTTATTAGATTATAAAAATATTATAAAAGGATATTTATTTTATAGGTGAATTAAATAAATAAATTTTTCTATAAATAATGTTAATATATATTTTTTGATTTAAAATTAGCGAACTATCTTTTTTTTAAAAAACTATTTATAAATCCATGTTTACAAGTCTTTTTATTATTTTATTTGAGTATTATTTGTATTTATGGATATATTATAAAATGTTTTCATATAGTCGCTACACCTTCTGTTAAGGATTTAATAAAGTTATTTAATGGTTTTTCTACCATAGCAGAAATAAACATATTAAATTTTCCGTCAAATGTAAATTGCACACTACAGGAACTATCTGTTATTTTTTCAATAAAAACATTTAAATCAAAAGTTAAGGAATCTTTTGCGGATGTAAGTACAACTCGCGTATTAGGTATTTTTTCTTTAAATTTAAGAGCTATCTCAGGCATTCCTTTTAATGCAAATACAAATCCCTGATCATTTACTTCAAATTTATCCATATCTGAAGGCATAATTTGCTTATATGCCTGAGGGTCAGACACTAACATATATATTTCTTCGGTGGATTTATTTAAAGTAACTTTCTCTCCTTTTATATTCATTTTTTGTAATTTTGAAAAAATTGAAAACAAATGTACAAAATTTTTGTCAACGAAAAGCCTCTAACTATTAGTGAATATGAAATTAAGGGCTATGTCAATATACCTTATGAAACAGAAAATACATTTGCTATGGCTTTTGATATGTTATTCCATTCCCAAAAAAAGGCTATAAACATTTTCTATTTTGATGAGGAATTTCTTTGGAAAAAATTTCAAAAATTTGCAACTCCTGTTTATGCTGCCGGTGGTGTTGTTGAAAATAACAAACATGAATATCTTTTTATTAAAAGAAATGGTAAATGGGACCTTCCGAAAGGACATGTGGAAAAAGGTGAAACGTATGAACAAACTGCTCTGAGAGAGGTTGAAGAAGAATGTGCTATAGATAATTTGTCTTTAAAAAATCCTCTTTGTACCACGTATCATGTATATTTTGACAAAAAATACTATTTAAAAGTAGTATACTGGTTTACGATGTTTTCCGATTCTACTCATATGATTCCACAAAAAGAAGAAAATATTGAGGTAGTAGATTGGTTTTCTGTAGAACAAATACCTGATTTAATGAATAATACTTATGAGAACATCAAACATATGGTTAATGAATATATATTAAATAAAGGTTAATTTATTTTATATCAATAAAAAAAGCATATAACATTTTATGTTATATGCTTTTTTACTTCTTTATAAATTAGAATGTAAACTGTAGCCCAACTTTTATTCCAAAATTATTGGTATCAGGCATATCAAAATAATTTCCTCTCCAGTTGAAATCTATTCTAAAAAATCTAAAATTTCCTAACCCTATATTTTCAATTCCAAAACCATATTCATAATAGATATCATTTTTAGGAGCTCTATAAATTATATTAGAAGCATTTATGGCTTTAGAACCGTCAGATATATCTCCTAAAGCTCCTCTAAAGAAAACTACTTCCCGCAATTGTAACTTTTTCAGCAAGGGAACGTAAGAAAATAATCTTCCGTTAAAGTGATGTTCTATATGAAGTGCAGAGTAAGTATCTGTAACAAAATCATAATAATCTAATTGTGAAAAGGTATTAGGTATTATACCGTAAGACTGGTTACCGGGAACAACATTTAGTAAAGATATAGGTAATCTGTTAAATGATTTCCCAAATTCAACAGTTACATTGGTTTTTCCAATAGGCCCCCATAGTATAGGTTGTGAATATAAAAATTGTAATTTATCATATGAAAAATCACTGTTAATTAATCCTTTTAAGCCTTTGGTATATTTTAAAATAAATGTAGGGGCTAAACTTGTATGCTGGTATCTGTCCAATCCATAATGAGAATATTTAGCTCCCGGTCTTGCTTCTACGCTTAATGTTAAATGTGAATCGTATAAATCTTCTCGTTTATTACCGGATTTGTCATAATATCCTATATCAAATTTACTCAAATCACCGGATTTTATGTATTGATAAGTTCCATCCAATCTAAACTGTACATTTTTCCATGGATTTATAGAGATAAATACATTCGTTTTGTTTACTGAACTCAAATAATCATTATCTCCTCTAGAAATTATAGATGATGAGGCAAAGGAACGTGACATTATACCTTCATTTTCTGTTAAAGTAACTCCTAATTGTGTTATATCTCTTTTTGTTCCGATTCCGAAAGTTAAACGGTTGTATTTATTAACCAACCAACGAAACTCTCCTCCATACTTAAATTGATGATCTTTAAATCCATATGCTGAATACCCTTCTATACGCCACATGTCGTCAGGTCCAAAATAAGTTCGAGCTCCTAATCTTAACCGAAAACCTTCTATGTTATTAAATCCTACGGTTTGATAGAGGTTTCCAATATCAATTGTCTTTTTAATATTTACATATCCGGAAGATAATATTTGAACCCCATCTACTATATTTCTGAACAAACGGGTTTTAGATATTTTATTTATTAATTGATTGGCTTTTATATCATCTTCACCTAAACGTTCGGGTCTATTTTGTGCCCAAAAATCGTCATCTTTATTATAAGCCCCCGAAGAAACCGGCTCATATTTTTCGTCTAATAACTTTTCTATATCTTCACGAGGTTGATCAAATTTGTAATCATTATATGTAAGTGTCCTTTTTGCAAACATACCCTTTGTTCCCTCTTTTTTAGATAATAAAGACATATCTAAAACTATATAATTACGAAGCGGAATAAAAATAGAATCATTTATCATATCATAATTAAGTTCCATATATATATCTTTAACAAAATTTACATTAATGCCCGAAGTAGACTGTAATGTAGCTTGTTTCACCGCATATGTATCTTTGGTAATGTATAAATCTCCTTTAAAAGTAAGTTCTGATTTTCTTATAGGTCTATAACGAATATGATAACAATCTACTCCATCTACATCTACAGTGTCGGTTAATAAATACTCATACACCGAAAAACCAATTGTTGATACAGGACTTGTAAAGCCCTTATTGAAAAAGTTTAAAACATTATCATATATATTTACATCTTTATATAGATTTTTTACTGTATTAGCTACTACTTCATTATTCGTTACTCCATAAGCTTTATTTCCACGTAAAAAACTTTTTTCTCTTTTACTTGGTTTATTCTGCCCCACAATATTTGTTATGGATTCATTTAAATAAACCGGAATATAGGTTTTCCCAGATATATCTAAGGTATCTATGTCTTGGGTAGATATATTTAATTTTTGAAATATTTTTTTACTTATAAATGTACTATCTATATTATTTAGGTCAAACTCTATTTTCTCATACTCTTTATATTCATAATTTTTAAAATTCGTAAGTCCATTAGTTCTTCGCCTTTTCCATAATTCTTGTAAAATCCGATATGCAGGGTTTTCTTTTTTGGGTAATTTTTTGCGTGGAAAGCCATTAATTACTACTTCTTTTATTGTCTTACCATTTTTATCTTTTTTTTGAATTGTCTCTTGGGTCGAAAATTCTATTAATACATCTGCATTTTCTCCTGGATGGATAGAAAAATTTTTTGTATAATCATTCACTGTTATCTCTAAAGAATCTACAGTTTTTTCAGATTGAAGGGTAAAATATCCATTTTTATCAGAAGAAGTAAAACTATCCGTTCCTTTTAAAAAAATTTCGGCATTTTCAATAGGCTTTTTTGTATCCGAATATATAAGCTTCCCGGATACTTTTACTTGGGAATGTAGCAAAACACCTGATAATAACAATAAAAATAATAATATTTTTTTGGGCATTGAATAATTTATTTTAATTAAAAAAAACTTTCTTTTATATTATTCAATATAAACGAAAGTTTTATTCATATATTATTAACAAACAGATATAATGTATAATTAAATCTATCTTTTTTCTAGAACTTCATCAATTAAACCATAATCTTTTGCCTCAACAGAAGTCATCCAATAATCTCTATCTGAATCTTTTTCAATTTTTTCAAAAGTTTGTCCGGAATGTGAAGATAAAATATCATAAAGTTCTTTTTTCAATTTCAATATTTCCTTCAAAGTAATTTCCATATCTGAAGCCTGACCCTGTGCTCCTCCTAAAGGTTGGTGAATCATAACCCTGGAATGCTTTAAAGCAGATCTTTTACCTGCTGCTCCTGCTGTTAAAAGTACAGCTCCCATAGAAGCGGCCATACCTGTACAAATAGTAGCTACATCCGGCTTAATAATTTGCATGGTATCGTAAATGCCTAATCCTGCGTATACTCCTCCTCCGGGAGAATTTATATATATCTGAATATCTTTGGAAGAGTCTGTACTTTCTAAGAATAATAATTGAGCTGTGACTATATTAGCTATTTGATCATCTATTGCGGTACCCAAAAAAATGATTCGATCCATCATTAATCTCGAAAATACATCCATCTGTGCCACGTTCAATTTTCTTTCTTCTGTAATATACGGCGTCATGGATGATGATATATATTGATCGACAGTAAGGCCATTTAATCCTTGCCCTTTTACTGCATATTTTCTAAATTCATTTTTTATATCCATTTTACTATTTTTTATTTAAAAATTTTGATATTCAATTTCTCTAAAATTATACCAAAAGAATTGTTACAGATATAATTTTATTTTTTCTGCAATATCTAAAAATTCTTTTTCCGTGAGTTTTAATTTATTATGAATATTCATATCATCTTCTGTGTTTAAAGGAACCAGATGAACATGAGCATGGGGTACTTCTAATCCTAAAACTGAGAGCCCTACTCTTTTACAAGGAATAGCTTTTTCTATTACTTTTGATAATTTATAAACTACTCCCATTAAATTTTGATACTCTTCTAAGGAAAGATCGTAAATTTTATTTACTTCTTTTTTAGGGATAACTAATGTATGACCTAAAGCAAAGGGGTTTATATCTAAAAAAGCTAAATGATTTTGATCTTCGTAAATTTTATAACAAGGAATCTTCCCTGCCACAATTTTAGAAAATATACTTTCCATTATTATTAATATTTAATACTATATTATGGATTTAAAGTGATTTCAAGTATCTCAAAATTAATCACATTACCATTCGGTAAAGCAATTTCGGCTTTTTCCCCAACCTCTTTCCCTAGCAAACCTTTGGCTATAGGGGTATTTACTGAAATTTTTCCTGTTTTAAGATCTGTTTCCGTATCGGGTACTAAAGTATACTTCATTTCCTGTCCATTCACAGTATTTTTAATTTTTACGGTACAAAGTATGGACACTTTAGAAGTATCTAACTGTGAGTGATCTATAATTTTAGAATTTGCAATTATATCTTTGAGCTTTCCTATTCGCATTTCTAGTAACCCTTGAGCTTCTTTAGCAGCATCGTATTCTGCATTTTCAGATAAATCTCCCTTATCTCTTGCTTCTGCAATTTGTTGTGTAACCTTAGGTCTTTCTACCTGTTCCAATTGCTCAAGTTCTTTTCGCAATTTTTCTAGTCCTTCTTTCGTTACATAATTCATGATACTTTTTTTTGTAATTTTGAATAATTTATAATAAAAAAATAACCCGACAATAGCGTTATTAGTCGGATTATCCGTATGCAAATCTAATAAATTTATATGATGAATAAAAAAATATTTCTATATATCTTACTTTTAAGTCTATATTTACCTCTGTTTATTCAATGTGAAAACGGGGATAAAACTACTGATTGCTTTCCTAAGTCTACTATTAATTATCAAGTAAACCTTGATTTGCCTGCTTATCAAAATTTAGCCGGCATAAACGGCTGGGCTTATGTTCCCGGAGGTCCTTTGTCTGGAACAAATGGTTTAATTATTGTAAGAACCGGCACTTATGAATTTAAAACTTATGACAGAAATGCTCCTCATATTTGTCCTACGGCTAATTCTGTATTGGAAGTTAAAGATGATATATATATTTATTGCCCTGAAGATAAAGCGAAATGGATTCTTACTTCAGGACAACCTTTAGAAGTTGCTGGTATTTCGCCTAAAACCTATCCAACACATTTAATAGGGAATACGCTATATATTTCATATTAATAAAATTCTTTTCTCTTATTTTTCCTGAGCTATTTTATTTATAGTTAAACCTTGTACTACAATTGAAAATATTACTACAAAATATGTAATTGCTATTATGGCATTTCTATGTCCTTCATAACCGGGTATTTCAGGAATAGATAAAGCTAAAGCTATAGAAACTCCTCCTCTTAATCCTCCCCAAACTAATATTCTTATTGTTTGTCTGGAATATTTTTCTTTAAAAGGAATTATCAATACCGGTAGTTTTATTGATATGTAACGGGCTAATAAGACTGCCAATATGCTAATTATTCCGACTTGCCAATAACTTAACACATTAGGAATAAGCAATAATTCAAAACCTATAAGTATGAACAAAACAGCATTTAAAATCTCATCTATTAATTCCCAGAAAAAACCTAAATAACCTTTCATAGTCCGTGTTGATAATTGCATTTTCTTGGAATTTCCAATAATTAAACCTGCGGAAACCATTGTTAGAGGTCCAGAAATATTAATAGATTTTGCTACTAAATAACCTCCCATCACTACCGCTAAAGTAATAATAATGCTTGCTTTATAATCTTTAACTTTATTTATAGCTATAGAGGCTAAATATCCTATTAATATTCCTACCAACATACCTCCTCCTGCTTCTTTTAAAAGTAATATGGCTATATTGGAAAAAGAAATATTTTGTCCTCCTCCTTCTAGAATTTTTAATATTACTGCAACTAAAACAACAGATATTCCATCATTAAAAAGAGATTCTCCTGATATTTTTATTTCTATGGATTTAGAAATATTTAAATTTTTTAAGATGCTTAAAACAGCTACAGGGTCTGTAGGTGAAATAAGTGCCCCAAATAAAAAACAATAAATTAAATTGGCTTTAAAATGAAATATTTGTAATGAATAATATAAAATATACCCAACAGCTATAGTTGAAATAATTACGCTGACAGTTGAAAAAGTTATTATTGATAATCTTTCTTTTTTAAAATCATTTATATTAATATGAATTCCTCCTGCAAATAATAAAAAATTTAAAATCCCTCCCATTAATAGTTCTGAAAAATCAAAACTATTCATTAAGGATGAAAATTTTAATATTAGATCGGGAAATATTCTATTTCCAAAAAAAACCAGAACTATAGAAACTACCATGGCTATTATCATAACCCCAATGGAAGATGGCATTTTCAAATACCGTAAATTCAAATAATAAAATATAGAAGTAATAACTATAAGAACAGAAAAAGAGTAGTATAATTCCATAGTGCAAAAATATGTAATCTTCCAGAATGAATAATTTATTTATATTATTTTTTTAATTTTGTCAAAATTAAGTACACTTGATATTTTTTATAAGTTTTTTTAAGTGTGTTTTCATTGCTATTCATTAATATATAATTTTTTTTAAATTATATAATCAATTCCAAAGATTAGGTTTAAATTGTGTTTATTTATAATTGCATTTTTTTGACTTGTCTTATTTCTATGGAAGATTTTATAATTTTACTGAAAAATTTATACTAAACAAATTTTCTTTTTTGAAAGATATTAACAATCATAAATTGAAGATGAAATAACTCAAATATTTTTCCTTTTTTGTAAAGTGAAAAACAGTCACTTAGATTTAATTTTAAAGAACGCGAATACTCAGAATATATAAAATAATATACTTTTAAATTTAATATTAGCATTAAAAGATTATGATAGATGATAAAAATATTTTTAAAACTCCTATCTCAGAATATGGTGAATTTGGAATTATTAAACATCTTACTAAAAATTTTGAAATAAGAAGTCCTTTTACTGTTAAGGGCATCGGCGATGATGCCTCTGTATCTGACCCTAAAAATAAAAAAGTATTACTTTCTTCAGATATTTTAATAGAAAATGTACATTTTAACCTTGCTTATACCCCTTTAAAACATTTAGGTTACAAAGTTGTAATTGCCGGAATTAGCGATATTATTGCTATGAATGCTTCTCCACAACAAATCCTCATATCTATAGGAGTTTCTAATCGCTTTCCCGTTGAAGCCTTAGATGAAATTTACAACGGAATTCATATAGCTTGTAAACACTATAATATTGATCTTATTGGGGGAGACACTGTATCTTCTAATTCCGGATTAGTATTAAATGTAACTGCTGTTGGATTTGCTGATGAAAATGAAATAGTTTATAGAAAAGGGGCCCAACCAAATGATTTGTTAATAGTAAGTGGAGATTTAGGGGGAGCATACTTTGGTTTACAAGTACTGGAAAGAGAAAATGTAGCCTACAAATCTAACCCTAATTTACAACCGGATCTAAGTGAATATTCATATATTCTGGAACGACAGCTTAAACCGGAAGCTCGTACCGACATAAAAAATCTTTTGAAAGATATGGATATACACCCTACATCAATGATTGATATTTCTGATGGTCTGGCTTCAGAAATACTTCATCTGTCTGATCAAAGTAATGTCGGATTTTCTCTTTATGAAGAAAAAATCCCTATAGATAACCAGGTTATAACTACGGCTGAAGAATTTGGTATTAACCCTATTACAGGTATTCTAAACGGAGGAGAAGATTATGAATTATTATTTACTCTTCCTATTACAGAAACTGATAAAATAAAACACAATCCAAATTTTAGTATTATAGGACATGCTACACAGGAAATAAAAAACGTTCTGATCACGAAAGGAAATACCCAAATAATTCCACTTACAGCCCAAGGCTGGGAAGCTTATTTAAATAAAAAATATACCTCTAAGTAATTTCAGAAAGTTCCATTTGCATATCCAAAACAATTTGCTATATTTGCACCTTTAAAATAAAATTAATCAGGGACGGGTTCCCTAAAAATCAAAATTAATGGCAGTAAAAATTAGATTACAAAGACACGGAAAAAAAGGTAAACCTGTTTTTCACATTGTAGTAGCAGACTCAAGATCTAAAAGAGATGGTAAAAACATTGAAAAATTAGGAATTTACATTCCTACTACAAATCCGGCAACCATTGAATTAAATGTAGATAAAGCAGTTAACTGGCTAGAACAGGGAGCACAACCTACTGATACCGCTAAAGCTATTCTTTCTTATAAAGGCGCTTTATTAAAAAAACATTTAAACGGAGGTGTGAAAAAAGGAGCTTTTTCTGCAGAAGAAGCTGAAAAAAAATTCCAAACTTGGTTAGAGGAAAAAGAAAAAGCTATTCAGGCAAAGAAAGATCAATTAATGACTTCTAAAGAACAGGCTAAAAAAGACAAACATGAAGCTGAAAAGAAAGTAAGTGATGCTCGTTTAGCAGCTCAACAAAAAGCACAAGAAGTTGCAGAAGAAAATGATGCCGAAGAAGTAGTGGAAGAAATAATTTCAGAAGATGAAGCTGCAACAGATGCTTCAGATAACAAAGAAGAATCTCAGGCTTAATTCATGAAAATAGAAGATTGTTACTATTTAGGCACAATCACTAAACCCCATGGACTAAAAGGTCATCTGATAGTAAAATTAGATACCGATGTACCTGAAATTTACAATAACTTGGAATCAGTATTCTTATATATTAATGGAATATTGGTTCCATTTTTTATATCAGAATGTCAACTTATAAATTATAATTCATTAAAAATAAAATTTGAAGATTCTAATTCCATTTCTTTCAATCTTATTGGAGTAGAACTTTATATGCCTCTTAACACTTTACCTGAACTTAAAGGAAAGCAATTCTATTATCATGAAGTTATTAATTTTAATTTAATGAATGAAAAAAAGGAAGTTATTGGAACTATTATGGAAATTAATGATAATGGACCTCAACCTCTATTTAAAATTAGAACCTTACATGATAAAGAATTATATATTCCTATTATAAACGATTGGATAATTGAAGTTAATAGAGAAGAAAATTTTATTTTGATAAATTTACCAGAAGGAATTTTAGATTTATAATTGAGAAAAATTATTTCATCTGTATTAAATTTCTTTTAATAATTTTATAATGTAAAAAAACTACTATTTAACTAAAGTATTTTATTAGTAACAAATAATCTTAAAATGGAATATCTAGATTTTGAATTACCTATTAAAGAATTGGATGAACAACTTGATAAATGCATTGCAGTCGGAAAAAACAGTGGTGTAAATGTTGCTTCTACATGTAAAGAAATAGAAAATAAGATTCAAGAAACCAAACATAGCATATATGATCATCTAACTCCTTGGCAAAAAGTTCAACTATCTCGGCACCCTAACCGCCCCTATTCTTTGGACTATTGTTATGCACTAACAGATAATACTTTTATAGAACTCCATGGAGATAGAAGTTTCGCTGATGACAAAGCTATGGTTGGTGGATTAGGAAAAATAGATGGAACTACCTTTATGATCATTGGCCAGCAAAAAGGCAAAAATACAAAAGAAAGACAATACAGACGTTTTGGTATGCCCAATCCTGAGGGATATAGAAAAGCTTTACGATTAATGAAAGTAGCTGAAAAGTTTAATATTCCGATATTAACTTTGATTGATACTCCCGGAGCCTATCCAGGGCTAGAAGCAGAAGAAAGGGGACAAGGAGAAGCTATAGCTCAAAATATACTTCAAATGTGCACAATTAAAGTTCCTATTATATGTGTTGTTATTGGTGAAGGAGCTAGTGGAGGTGCTCTGGGCATCGGTGTGGGTAATAAAGTTTATATGATGGAGAATACTTGGTATTCTGTTATTTCTCCGGAAAGTTGTTCTTCTATCTTATGGAGAAGTTGGGAATATAAAGCACAAGCTGCAGAAAACTTAAAATTAACAGCGGAAGATTCATTAAAATTAGGTATCATTGATGATATTATAAAAGAGCCTCTTGGGGGTGCTCATTATAATCCTGAAAAAGCCTATGAGGCATTAAAAAAACAAGTACTCTCTGCCTATACTGAATTAGAAAAGATGTCTCCAAAAGAAATAGTAGAACATAGACAAAACAAGTTTATTAATATAGGTATATTTAACGGATAATTAAATTATTATATATAAGCACTAACCTTATTTATGGTTAGTGCTTTTTTTATTCTTTATTTTAAAATAAATTTTATACCCTTACTTCTTAATATTCAGAATTTATAAATTATATTCTTAGTATATTTCTTGTTTACTGTATACTAATCTTATTTAAGAAAATGAATCAAACGAAACATATAAAAATCATAAAAGAATATGTCAAAGAAAAACTATCTATGGATAGTTCTGGTCATGATTATTGGCATATAGAAAGAGTAGTAAACAATGCTCAAAAAATATTGCCTTTTGAAACTGCTGATAATTTAAAGGTAATTGTATCTGCCTGGCTTCACGATATAGGTGATTATAAACTGAATAACGGAAAAGATAAAACCAAAGAAATCGTTTTTCCTTTACTTATTTCTTTAGAATTTTCAGAGGATTTTGCGGAAGAAATCATTCAAATTATTTCTGAAGTATCTTATAAGGGAGGTCATAATTCTACTCCTTCTTCTTTAGAAGCAAAAATTGTTCAAGATGCTGATAGATTAGATGCTATGGGTGCCGTTGGTATAGCAAGGGCTTTTGCATATGGAGGAAGCAAAGGAAGAGAATTATATAATCCTGAAGAAAGTCCTAATGAGTATATTGATATGGATTCATATAAAAAAAATACTTCTTGTACAATAAATCATTTTTATGAAAAACTATTAAAGTTAAAGGATTTAATGAATACTGAAACTGCTAAAAAAATAGCTTTAGAACGACATAATTACATGATAAATTTTTTAGATGAATTTCATAAGGAAGTTTTATCTACTATATAATACAAAAACCACCTTATATACAAAGGTGGTCTTCACAATAACAAAAATTACAATTAGTTATTTTACAAAGCTGAAATATCAACTTTGTAATTTTCTTTATTTACCGGATATTTTCCTGTAAAACATCCGAAACAATGATTTTTACTCCCTAATATTTCATATAAACTTTCTAAACTTAAAAAATCTAATGAATTTACTTTTAAATATTCTCTTAACTCTTCCCGTGTTTTATTAGAAGAGATTAAATATCTTTTATCCGGAGTATCAATTCCTAAAAAACAAGGGGCTATAATGGGAGGAGAAGCACTTCTAAAATGTATTTCTTTAGCACCGGACTCTTTCAATATTTTGACTAAACGTTTGGAAGTTGTTCCCCTTACAATACTATCATCTATAATTACTATTCTTTTACCTTTTATTTCAGAGTGTATAGGATTTAATTTAAGGTTTACAATTCTTTCTCTCATCTCCTGGGTAGGAATTATAAAAGACCTTCCTATATACCTATTTTTAATAAGTACCGGCATAAAAGGAATTCCTGATGCTTTAGAATATCCTATCGCAGCAGGTACTCCGGAATCAGGTACCCCTATAACCATATCTGCATCAACAGGGCTTTGTTCATATAATTTTTTTCCACTTTCCATTCTTACTTTATGCACTTCTATATTCTCAATTATGGAATCAGGACGAGCAAAATATATATATTCGAAAGAACAAATTCTCTGTTGAGCTTTTTTAAATATAATTTCGGATCTTAATCCTTCTTCATCTATTATTATCATTTCTCCCGGAAGCACATCTCTAAAAAACTGTGCTCCTACTCCATCTAAAGCACAAGATTCGGAAGCTAACACATAAGTATTTTCATCCATAATTCCTATGCATAAGGGACGTATACCATTAGGATCTCTAAAAGCTACTAATTTATTTTCTGTAAGTGCTAAAACAGAGTAAGCTCCTTCTATATTGGTAACTGTTTGTTTTATTGCATTTTCTATACCTTTATCAAGATATTTTTGAATAAGTCGTAACATTACTTCTGTATCTGAAGTAGCTAAAAAGTTTATTCCTTCTTGTTCTAATTTCTTTCTAATAGGCTCGATACAAACCAAATTACCGTTATGTGCTATAGACAATATTGTTTTATCATATTGATTTTTAGCAAATAAAGGCTGATAATTATATCTTTTTTTATCTCCTGCTGTTGTATAACGTGTATGTCCGATCGCTGCATTTCCCTGGAAATCTTCTGCGCTTTCTACTGATTTAAAAGCATCAAGTACCAATCCTTCTTGTTTTACTGTATGTATGAATCCATCTTTTAACACGGAAAATCCACATGCTTCTTGCCCTCTGTGTTGCAAGGCAAAAAGTCCAAACTGTACTAATGAAAATGTATCTATCTTTTGAGTAGAATATACTCCAAATACTCCACACTCTTCTTCCGGAGAATCATAGAGAAGATTCTCTGCAGCTCTGTATTTGTTTCTTTTATAATAATCCCTATGCATTAGTAATAATTAAGGTGCATATTTAAGAAATAATTTTTTTAATTCTATTTAGTATTTCATGGTATGCATTTTCTACGTCACCTAAATCTCTTCTAAATCTATCTTTATCCAATTTTTCCAATGTATTTTTATCCCATAATCGGCATGTATCCGGACTTATTTCATCTGCTAATAAAATTTCTCCTTTAGAATTTTTCCCAAATTCTATTTTAAAATCTACTAAAATAATATCCATTTTAAGGAATATTTCTTTTAAAAGATCATTAATTTTTCTTGTAATTTTAAAAATTTTATCTAATTCTTCATAAGTAGTCACTCCAAGTGCTACTGCATGATCATTATTTATAAGCGGGTCTCCTAATTCATCTTTTTTATAACAAATTTCTATGATGGTTACCGGAGATTTGGTTCCTTCTTCTATACCTAAACGTTGAGCCATACTTCCGGCAATATAATTTCTTACAATTACCTCTAAGGGAATTATAGATACTTTTTGTACCAATTGGTCTCTTTCATCTAATTTCTTAATAAAGTGTGTAAAAACTCCATTTTTTTCCAAATATTTAAAAATATAAGTAGAAATTTCATTGTTCATAATTCCTTTATCCGCAATTGTTCCTTTTTTCTGAGCATTAAAAGCAGTTGCATCGTCCTTATAATGAACAATTACTTTATCTACTTCATCTGTAGTGTAAACTTGTTTGGCTTTGCCTTCGTATAGAAATTCATTTTTTTCCATGGTTTGTTTTTTTAAATATTTTTTTGTACAATCTGGTTTTCATCAACACTTTTGGAATTAAGATTATATACTTTGTTTAAAATAATCTACTGCTTTTTTAAATATGTTGTGATACCTTGTACCGGGTATATTGATCATTAATCCGTCTTCAAATCTTTCAGGATGTCCCATTCGTCCATATATCTGTCCACATTTGCTCACCAATCCTTCTATAGCATAAACAGATCCATTAGGATTATGCGGCATATTTATCGATGGATTTCCTTGAAAATCTACATATTGAGTAGCTATCTGATCGTATTTTATAAGTTCTTTTATATTTTTTTCATCTGCATAGAAACATCCTTCTCCATGAGAAACCGGAATGGTATAGGTTGCATCTTTCATTCCTTTTAACCAGGGGCTCCTATCTGAAACTACTTTAACTGTAACCATTTGAGAAACGTGTCTTCCTATTTTATTATGGGTAAGAGTTGGAAAATAGATTTCTGAATCTTGTATTTTTCCATAAGGTAATAACCCGGATTTAACCAGAGCTTGAAAACCGTTACAAATTCCTAAAATTAGTCCTCCTCTTTGTAATAAATCATGAACTTGCGTTTTAATTTTTTCATTTTTTAATATAGAAACCATAAATTTTGCTGATCCATCGGGTTCATCTCCTGCCGAAAAACCGCCGGGTAACATCAAAATCTGAGTGTTTTGCAATTCCTTTTCAAAAACTTGAATAGAATTGTTTAGTTTAGTTAAGTTTAGATTGTTGATAAGTACTGATGTTACCCCTGCGCCTTCTTCTTCAAACGCCTTTATACTTTCATATTCGCAGTTAGTTCCCGGAAAAACAGGAATTACGACTTTAGGTTTTTCTATATTTTTTTTAATAAAAGGGTTATTTTTAGGTTCTTTTTTTGGAATGTTATATTTCTGTATTTGTTTTATTATCGGAATTTCCGTGGCAAAAATTGGTTCTAAAGTATCTTTAAAAGAATTTTTAAGTTCGTCTAATATAAAATTTTGAGAATTAATTTTTAATATAGGTTCATGAATTACTTTTCCTATTTCATAGATTTCTGGGTATATCAATTTTTCGGTACTCTCAAACAACAATGATCCAATAGTATATATTTCATTTTCAATATCTACCTCGACCCCTAAATCATTTCCAATAGACATTTTGGCTAATTCTACTGCGGGATGTGAATTTTTAATGGTTTTTACAGAAACAATTTTTTTATGTAAAATTTGTTCATGTATCCAAGAATAAATTTTTTTCAGCTGAGTATAATTCGGCATTTCATCTTCTAATGGAAGATGCTTAAATAGATAAATTCGATTATTTTTTTCTTTCAGTTCCGGAGATATAATATGGTTCTTATCTCCAATAGCACAAGCGAAAGAAATTAGTGTAGGCGGAACATTTAATTCTTTGAAAGTTCCTGACATACTATCTTTACCTCCAATAGCTGCACACTCAAAAGCTAACTGTGCTTGTATTGCCCCTAAAAGTGCAGATAAAGGTTTTCCCCATTTTTCAGGATCCGTACCTAGTCTTTCAAAATATTCCTGAAAACTAAATCGTATCTTTTTATAGTCACCTCCTAAAGCAACCACCTTTGCTACTGACTCTACTACGGCATAAGCTCCGCCATGTAAAGGACTATTTTTAGCTATTTGCGGAGAAAATCCCCAAGTGGCTAAAGAAACCGTATTTGTTTTTCCTTTCTGTATAGGAAGAGTTTGAACACTGCCTTCGGCCGGAGTTAATTGATTTTTTCCTCCCAACGGCATTAAAACTGTTGATCTTCCTACAGAATTATCAAATTTCTCAATTAATCCTTTTTGAGAACAATGTTCTAGTGAGGATAATTCTTTTTTTAAATAATCTTGAGTAAGGAGTATTTTCTTATTTTGAAAAAGTTGATTTTTTATCTTTACATGTGCTTCTTGAGTTTTAGCTGAGCCATGAGTGTCTAAAAAATCTCGAGATAGATCTACTATTTTATTACCTTTCCAATACATTTTCAAAGTTTTGTCTGATGTAACTTTAGCTACTTCTACAGCTAAAATATTTTCTTTTTCAGCCAGCTCTATAAATGTGTTAACGTCTTTAGGATCCACAACCACAGCCATTCTTTCTTGAGATTCTGAAATTGCCAGTTCTGTCCCGTTTAATCCCTCATATTTTGTAGGAAGTACATCTAAATTAATTTCTAAACCTTCTGCCAATTCTCCTATAGCTACGGAAACTCCTCCAGCTCCGAAATCATTACATTTTTTTATTAATTGAATAACTTTCTTATTTCTGAAAAAACGTTGAATTTTTCTTTCTTGTACAGCATCTCCCTTCTGAACTTCTGCACTCATAGTATGAATGGATTTTTCATCATGTACCTTAGAAGATCCGGTAGCTCCACCTATTCCATCTCGGCCGGTTTTACCTCCTAAAACTATGACTTTATCTCCTTCTATCGGTTTTTCCCTACGTACCCAATCTTGGGGCACAGCTCCTACAACCATTCCTACTTCCATTCGCTTTGCTTTGTAATCTTCATCATATATCTCGGAAATATGGGTAGTTGCTAATCCTATCTGATTACCATAAGAAGAAAATCCATCTGCTGCTTTTTGGACGATTTTCCTTTGAGGAAGCTTATTTGGAAGGGTTTTGTCAAATGATTCCAAAGGATTTCCTGCCCCTGTAACTCGCATAGCCTGATATACAAAAGCCCTCCCACTTAACGGATCTCTTATGGCTCCTCCTATACAAGTAGAAGCTCCACCAAAGGGTTCAATTTCTGTAGGATGATTATGCGTTTCATTTTTAAACAAAAGATACCAAGGTTCTTCTTTTCCGTTGACATCTACATTTACTTCAATAGTGCAAGCATTAATTTCATCAGAAACTATTAAATCTTTTAATTTTCCCGTTTGACGAAAATATTTCCCAACTATCGTGGCTAAATCCATCAGATTAATAGGTTTATGTTCCCTATTTAGTTCTTTACGTAATTTAAGATACTGTGAAAATATTTTTTCTAAGGTCTCTTTAAAATTTCCCTCAAATCGTATATCCGTCAATTCGGTCATAAAAGTAGTATGACGACAATGATCACTCCAATATGTATCTAAAACTTTTAATTCAGTTTCTGTAGGATCTCTCTGTATTTGACTAAAATGCTTCTGAATAAACTTAAGATCGTCTAAATCGAAGGCTAAGCCTTGCTGTTTATAAAATTCTGTGAGTTGGGAATCATTAAAATTCATAAAGCCTTCATATTTTTTTATCGATATTGGTTTTTCCGATTTGGTATTTATTAAAATATTCAGGTCTTTTTCTTTACTGTCTACAGAATTGATAAGATATTTTTTTATAGAAGATATATCTTCTATCCCTTGAATATCGTATAATTTTGCTGTTCTTACTACACAACTTGTATTACCGGTTAAAACGGCTATCAATTGCTGTGCAGAGTCAGCCCGTTGATCGTATTGTCCCGGAAGATATTCTACTGCAAAGTGTGTATTTTTTGCCGGATTATTTATATGTAAAATATCTGTAACTTTATCTACAAAAACATTAAATAAAGATTTTTGAAAGTCTTGTTCAGAAATTGTAAATAAATCGTAAATGAGATATACTTTTAAAGAAGTAATTAGAGGATATATTAGCTTAAGTTCACTAAATAGGTTCTGACTTTCCCAATCAAAATTATCTCTTTTTTCTATAAAAATTCTTTTGTCCATATTTTAATTTGACTTTTCCCCTTTTAGTCTCTATAATTAAAAATTAACAAAAGAATGCTAATTAACATTTATAGAGACAAATTTACGGTTTGTCGTAGAAACGTTTGCCCATATTGCAAACATATACAAATGCTTTTTAAATTTATAATATTTGTTACGTACAAATATACGTTATAATTTTTTACATCTTATTTTTATTTTAAAGATATTATTAACCTATTTCCTTTGATTATTCCCTCTCTAATTTTTCATATGCAGTTAATTTAAAATAAAAATATTATAAACTACTTCCTTGATTTATAAAAAGATTGTCTCTTCTAAGTAACTTCCAATATCATTATATGTTGCCTATACATCACTATAAAAATACAGAAAAAACAAGAGAGGGAAATGAGTAATTTCCTAATCCTGTTTTTACACTTTCAAGTTTGTATTAATTCCAATCATATCCTTATATTTCTTCAAAATAGGATTAACTTCCTGATCTAAAAACTCTTCTGTTTGTTCGGGAGCAAATCCAATAAAATTGATTGGATTCAATAGTTGTAACAATTTTTCTTTATCTATATGTACTTTTTCATCTGCAATAATCCTTTCTATCAGATCATTGGATTTCCCTTCGATTTTCACCTGCTTAGCTGCTTCCATAGAATGAATACGTATAATCTCATGCAACTCCTGGCGGTCTCCTCCATTTTTTACTCCTTCCATAATAATATATTCTGTAGCCATAAACGGAAGTTCCTCGTTGATATGTTTCTCTATCATTTTTGGATAAACAACAATTCCATCCAAAATGTTATTCCATATAATTAAAATGGCATCTACAGCTAAAAATGCCTGAGGGACACTTAATCTTTTGTTTGCAGAATCATCTAACGTTCTTTCAAACCATTGAGTAGAAGCTACCATGGCGGGAGAAGATGCTAAGGATATAACAAATTTAGCGAGAGAAGATATTCTTTCGGAACGCATCGGGTTTCGCTTGTATGCCATGGCACTGGACCCAATCTGACTCTTTTCAAATGGTTCTTCTATCTCTTTAAGGTTTTGTAATAAACGCAAGTCGTTAGTAAATTTATGTGCTGACTGGGCTATATTGGAGAGCAACTCCAATGCCTGAGCATCTACTTTACGATCGTAGGTTTGTCCGCTTACTTTAAAAACATGAGTAAATCCAAATTTTTCTGAAAGTTTTCTATCCAGTTCCTTTACTTTGGAAAAATCTCCATTAAATAATTCCTTGAAGCTGGCAGCTGTGCCGGTAGTTCCTTTTACTCCACGGAACCGTAACGTATCTATGCGAAATTCTAATTCCTCTAAATCTAATAAAACAGACTGAAGCCATAAGGTGGCTCTTTTACCTACAGTGGTTAATTGTGCCGGTTGGTAATGGGTAAATCCTAAGGTAGGGAGTTCTTTGTATCGTAAAGCAAAATTATGCAAGCCGTTAATTACATTTACTAATTTTTTCTTTATTAACTCAAATCCGTCACGAATTTGTATAAGGTCTGTATTATCTCCCACAAAGGCAGAGGTAGCCCCCAAGTGTATAATCGGACGTGCGGCAGGAGCTACATCTCCATAGGCATGTACATGTGCCATAACGTCATGACGAAATTTTTTTTCATATTTTGCCGCTTTATCAAAATCAATATTTTCCACATTTTCTTTCAGCTCATTTATTTGTTCTTCTGATATATCCAGCCCCAATTCTTTTTCTATTTCTGCCAGAGCTACCCATAATTTTCTCCAGGTTGTAAATTTTTTTTCCGGTGAAAAATTATATAACATCTCATCACTACAATAGCGGCTTTCTAACGGATTCTGATATTTATTCATTATAGTTTATTGTTTAGTTCTAAAAATTTACCTCAAAAATAAGGATTAAAATTAAGATATAAATTGTACTTATTTTATTAAAATTTAGTATTTTTATAGTTAACATTTATTTAGTAAATGGATTATTAATCTAATTTATCTTAATGAAAAAGTTATTTATATTGTTCTTATCCTTTGTATCAATTCCTTTATTTTGTCAGGAAAAAGATACTCTTCTAGCGCTACCCGCAGCTCCAAATGTTATAAATGAAAATACTATTTTTGATGGAAATACAGAAGTGGAAGCTCAATATTTTGAAGGAATAGCGGCTTTAAAAAATTTTTTTGCAAAATACATAAAATACCCTGAAACCGCAATTAATAAAGGAACTGAAGGCCTCTTTTTAATTAAATTTGTGGTGGAAAAAGACGGAACTATTTCTAATCCTACAATAATAGATGATATTGGTGATGGTTGTGGCGAAGAGGCTATAAGAGTAATAAAACTTACTTTCGGAAAATGGAAAGCCGCCCAAGTAAACGGAATGCCTTTAAGGTCTGTATATAGATTTCCTGTTTTTTTTAGAATACCATGAGGATCTTAGCCTGTAAGCTGAAAAAATTTAAATTAATATAAAATATTTGTACTTATAAAAGTACATTTTGTATAGTACAAAATTATTTTATAACAACATTATCTAAATTTATTTCCAATAATTTCTTTAAACTCCCTTGTTGGGTAGCTTTATTACCTTTCCAGTTATAAGTTTTCCCGTCTATATTAATCATAATTCCTATCTCTTTATCCTTATCATAAATCTGGTATTCGGCATCTTTATTTTTAAAACTTACAACATTTTCAGATGCACTATAAATAAAATCCGGATTTTGATATATGGTTTCTATCGGATATGAAAATTCTACTACATCATTTTCTTTTAAAATAGCATAATTTAGCGTACGATTGTTTATATTGAACAGAATCAATTGTTTATTGTTTTTGTTTATGGTAAAAGATAAAAAGCTCATAATGCTTTCATCTTTTTTATCCATAACTGTTTCTGATGACTCGAGCATTTTTCCATTTTTCCTCTCTTTAATGGTACTGGTATAAAAGGGGATTTTAAAAGCATCTTCTTCAACAATTTTCACAGCTACGGGTAGATTATTTTCTATAACAAATTCCGAAAACTGATGCCAGCAACAGCCGCTCTTAGTCATTGTATAAATCTTTTTTTCTTCCTTGTTATAAGAAAACATTCCACAATATTCTTGTGCCAGCCTTGTAAATTTTTTATTGTGTATAAATCCATTTTTTGTTCCCAGATAAATCTGATATGATGGTCCGTGATAACAACTATTTTGCCCATCCTGCAAAGCCAGATCGGAAATACCGTCAAAGTTGAAATCATCATAAATCAAAAGACTTTGTTCTCCATAAGGTAATTGTAATATATTTGCTTTAATATTCCCTTCTGTTGTAAAATTGGGAGCTAATTCTTCGGATTCTACTTTAACTAATTCTTTTCCTGTTTTTTTGTTGTATACAGTAATTATTCCAGGAGTAAACACCTCAGAAGAATCCTGAACAGAAACTTTGGCATAATATTTTTCTGAAAAGTTCTGAACTTCAAAAACCTGTTGAGAATACCCTAAAGTAAAAAAGATAAAAAACAGCCAACTATAAATTCTTTTTATCATAGCTTTTTTATTATTTTTTGTTTATAAAGCTTTCTATAAAATACTTATGTACTGAATTGGATTGAGTGAGCTCGGGATGAAATGAGGTTACTAATATATTTTTTTCTTTTGCTGCCACTATATGTCCTTCAACCTCTGATAAAATTTCTACTTCTTTCTCTACTTCGGTTATATAAGGTGCGCGGATAAAAGTCATCGGTATTTTACCTATCCCCTTAAACTCTGCTTCTGTAAAAAAACTCCCCAACTGCCTGCCATAAGCATTCCTTTTAGCTGTAATATCCATTATTCCCAAATGAGATTGACCTTTCTCTACATTTTTAGCAAGTAAAATTAATCCTGCACAAGTTCCAAAAGCAGGAAGTCCTTCTATAATTTTATATCTTAAATCTTCAAACATATCTAAATCTCTCAATAACTTGCCTATAGTAGTACTTTCTCCTCCAGGTAAAATAATACCATCCATATTTTTTAATAAGTCTTTTTTCTGACGGATTTCAAATGTTTTTATTCCTATCTCCTCCAATATTTTTCTATGCTCAATAAAAGCTCCCTGTAAAGCCAAAACGCCTATTCTCATATTTATTTCTTATTTAAAAGGTCATTTTGAAAAAAATTTCAAAATGACCTTAAAATTATTTTTATTTATATTTTTATTTTCCTCTCTCAGCCATTAATAATTCAATCTCAGCTTCATTTATTCCTACCATTGCTTCTCCTAAATCTTCGGAAATTTCCAATAAAACTTTTGGATCATTAAAATTGGTAACTGCTTTTACTATCGCTTGAGCTCTTTTTTCAGGATCTCCCGATTTAAAAATTCCGGAACCGACAAATACTCCCTCAGCTCCCAACTGCATCATTAAAGCTGCATCTGCCGGGGTTGCCACTCCACCTGCAGCAAAATTTACTACCGGCAGTTTTCCATTTTCGTGCACATATTTTACTAAATCGTAAGGTACCTGCAGTTCTTTTGCCTCATTAAACAATTCATCTTCCTGCATGCCTTGTATTTTTCTTATCTCTTCGTTCATCGCTCTTAGATGCCTTACAGCCTGTACCACATCGCCTGTTCCAGGCTCTCCTTTGGAACGGATCATTGAAGCTCCTTCCTGTATTCTTCTCAATGCCTCCCCTAAATTTTTAGCTCCACAAACAAAAGGAACCTGAAATTTAGTTTTATTTACATGATATTTATCATCTGCAGGAGTTAGAACTTCACTTTCATCTATATAGTCAATTTCTAATGCTTCTAAAATCTGAGCTTCGACAAAATGTCCTATTCTGATTTTAGCCATCACAGGAATACTTACTGCTTTTTGTATACCTTTAATCATCTTAGGATCACTCATCCGAGAAACCCCTCCTACTGCTCTTATATCTGCCGGAATTCTTTCTAATGCCATTACTGCTGCAGCACCAGCAGCTTCTGCTATTTTTGCTTGTTCGGGAGTAGATACATCCATAATTACTCCCCCTTTTAGCATTTGTGCTAAATTTTTATTCAGCTCATATCTGTTATTTTCCATTTTTTCAAAATATTGTTATTTTTCTTTTACAAAAATATCACAAAAAAATCTTTTAACGTATCATTATTCCTTTAACTCTATTTTTTTCATTATTTAATTTAAATGTACAACTATAATAAATAGGGCTAGTAAAAAATTATGCTGTATTTTTGTAATATTAATATATATATTTAAAATGGACAGTTTAGACGAACAAATAATAACTAATAGTTTTAAACAAAAAAACTGGAATGAAATTAAAACAAAAGACAGTTGGATGTTATTTAAAATCATGGCTGAGTTTACTACCGGATTTGAAACGATGACTAAAATAGGACCCTGCGTATCTATCTTTGGTTCAGCAAGAACTCAACCCAATACAAAATATTATAATATTACGGAAGAAATTTCTTATAAGCTCACAAAAATAGGTTTCGGAATAATTACAGGAGGTGGACCCGGAATTATGGAGGCAGGAAACAAAGGGGCACAATCTGCCGGAGGAAAATCTATAGGTCTTAACATAGAACTACCTTTTGAAACCGGAAGCAATGCTTTTGTAGACCAAAGGCTGAGTATGTCATTTAACTATTTTTTTGTAAGGAAAGTCATGTTTTTAAAATATTCTCAAGGGTTTGTTGTGATGCCCGGAGGATTCGGAACTTTGGATGAACTGTTTGAAGCTTTAACATTAATACAAACTCATAAAACAGGCAAATTCCCAATAATTTTGGTCGGAAAAGATTACTGGAAAGGTTTGATTGACTGGATGAAAGGTTCTATGTCTGAAGAACATTACATAAATGATCTTGATTTTAATATTTTTAAATTAGTAGATACCTCCGATGAAGTGGTAGATTATATACAATCTTTTTATGATAAATACAGTATAAAACAAAATTTTTAAAACATGTATTTGGCATTAAATTTGTCTTTTCTATAAATGGAACTAGTAAATAAATAATATATGACAATGAAAAAAAATATATTTTTAATATTTCCTATATTTTTTTTAATTTTTTATGCTTTTTGTTCAAGTGATTTTTATACTTCTATTACTAAAGTAGAATATGTATCTACAAATAAAAGTTTAAGAATTTCTTCTAAAGTAAATGCTGATCATTTACAACAAGCTTTAGGTAAAAAAATTGATGAAAGTGGTTTTGACACTGCTTTAAACAGATATATTCAAAGTAACATTAAAATTAGCGTAAACGATATACCTGTTAGTTTTACCTATTCTTCTAAAAACCATGACGGAAGTGTTATATGGATTTATTATGAAGTCTCTAATGTTAGTGATAATATTTCTTCTATAACTCTAAGAAATAATTTATTAATCGATAAATTTCCTGATCAGCAAAATTTCAATAATTTTATTATAAACGGACAAAAAAAAACCTTGGTTTGTAAAAAAGGAAATGAAACGGGGAAAATAAATTTTTAATTCAACTTATAAATTAAAAAACAGAATATGAAAAAGATTATTTTTTTAGGAATACTTAGTTTATTCTTAGTTTATTCTTGTAAAACGACTATAGACAGATCTTCTCAAAGACAATTAATCGGAACATGGAATTTGGATAAGGTTACTTATTCTGATAATTTTGTAAAAGTTAAAGCTTTTGATGAATATGATGCTCAATGTTTAAAAAACAGTACCTGGTATTTTGTTTCTAACAATAATACAGGTAATTTTACTCTTCCTGGAGGAAATGATTGTCCTAGTTACACACAAAAATTTACTTGGTATATAGACCCTCAGGGAATGTTAGGCTTAAAATTAATCAATGAAGGTGAAAGAGCAAGAAAAGTAACTACTGGTACAATTTACCAAGTGCAAAATATTTCTGAAACGGAATTTAATTTAAACCAAGTGATAAGTGGCGTAAAAATTACTTATCATTTTTCTCAATTATCTAAAGGAAAACTAAAATAATTATAATTTATGAAAGCAATTTATACTAAAACATGTGCTATTTTACTAGCTGCTTGCCTATTTATAGTTTCATGTAATACTAATAATACACAAAAAGGAGCAGGTTTAGGAGCTATAGCCGGAGGTGTATTAGGAGCTGTAATTGGAAACAATGTAGGCGATAAAAATAATGCAGCTTTAGGGGCCTTAATCGGTGCTGCAGTGGGAGGTACTACAGGAGGGCTTATAGGAAATAAAATGGATAAACAAGCTCGTGAGATTCAACAAAGTATTCCCGGTGCCAGTGTAGAACGTGTAGGTGAAGGTATTAAAGTAGTTTTAAATGAAAATGCCGTTCGTTTTGATTTTGATAAATCAACTTTAACTCCTTCTGCTCAACAAAATTTGGATAAAATTATCAATATTTTCAAAGAATATCCAGATACTAATATTGGTATTTACGGATATACAGATTCAAAAGGAGCAGATCAATACAATTTAAATTTATCTGATAAAAGAGCTCAAAGTGTAGCTTCTTATATGACAGCACACGGAATAAGTTCTTCCCGTTTAACCACTAAAGGTTTTGGAAAATCTGATCCTATAGGGGATAACAATACAGATGCCGGAAGAGCCTTGAATAGAAGAGTTGAATTTTCTATTATAGCTAACCAGAAAATGATCGATGAAGCTAAAAAACAATCTGGAGAACAATAGTCATTTATTTCAATAACAATAAAAAAAGAGGGTAGATAAACCCTCTTTTTTTATTCTAATAATTTTTCATCAATAAAATATTGAACTATAGCTTTTTTCATTAACAATGTTTGTTCATTAGGTTTTAGAGGGGGCAAATCTTCTATTAGTTCATAATGAGGCCAATTATCTTCATCATACTTATCAAAACGATAATAACCAAAAGGTTCCAATAAACGACATACAGCAATATGCATCAAATTCATTTTTTCATCCTTCTTATATTTCTTATACCCAAAACCTAACTCTTGCAAACCTATTAAAAAAATCATTGTATTTAAATCAGGAATTTCGCCATTAGTAAATTTATCTTTAAAAAATATTTCAATCAATTCCCATATGCGAGTTTCATCCATTTATATATTATTTAATTTGAAATATGTTTCAAATTTATAATAAAAATTATTGAAAAAAATTATTTTTTGTTCGCTTTACATCTCGTCTGCATAACAACTTTTAATTCTGGTTTTATAAAAAAACTGATATTTTATTAAATATTTCAACTCAATAATGAAATAAATCTCGGTTGTGTTATAAAATTCCTATTTATTAACTATATATACTAAATACAAAACGACTCAAATTAAAAGAAAGCTACATAATTTGTGAAAATATAATGTATATATGGATAAAAGAAATAATTTTTATATAAAATTTTATATATAAAAATGTGTACTCACGACCGGATTTGAACCGGCACATCCTTACGGACACCACCCCCTCAAGATGGCGTGTCTACCAATTCCACCACGTGAGTTTTTTATTTTTTACTAATATTAATTTTTCTTTTTATACAAAATTACATTATCTAAAAACATATATTTCTTTAAAAGAAATTGATTTATAAAAGAACTTAATCGATTTTCAATCCAAAGGTATAAAAATCTTTTTTTAGGGAAAGAGCTTTAAGGTAAATATTTTTATGATTGCTAAAATCAATGCAAACTTTATAATATTTGATATCTCATTACATTATTCCTACAAAAGTAATTTAAAAGAAAGAAAGAACAGGACAATAAAGAATACAGTAATTACTAATACTACCCTAATATCTCTTTACGATGAAATATTCCCCACTCTTTCAGTTCATTAATAACTTTACATAACGTATGCCCATGGTCCGTTAATGAATATTCTACAGAGGGTGGAAAAGTCTCTAAAACTTTACGGTCTATAAGTTTATCACTTTCAAGTTCCTTAAGGTCTTTCGACAAACTCTTATCAGTTAGCCCCGGTATATCCCTTATTATCTCTTTAAAACGTTTACTTTCGTAAAATAAAGAAATTATAATAGGAATTTTCCATTTACCTTGCAATACATCTAAAGCATCCCTTACGGGAATCATTATATGTTGGCAATCATAACTTTTTATTTCTTTTCCCATCATTTTTAAATTAAAAAAATTTATAGCATCTTACTTTCTTTAAGGTTAGTGCTTTCTCAGATGAAAGTAACACATTTTCTATAGTTAATATAATTATTTTTACAAATATATAATTTAATATGTACCTATATGAAAAGATGGATTTTGAGAAAAAATGCAAAAAGTATAGATGACCTCATTCAAGAAGAGGTAGCCATACCTGAACCTAAAACAGGAGAAGTACGAATAAAAAATTTTGCTGTATCACTCAACTTTCGCGACATAGTTGTAATGAAAGGAACAAAAGGCATGAGTATAACACGAGACATCATCCCATGCTCAGATGGAGCCGGAGAAATTGATGCTTTGGGCGATGGAGTGAAAAATTGGAAAGTTGGAGACAAAGTCGTCACCCAATGTTATCGAGGCTGGACAGATGGTAAAATAACTGCAAACATTGATTTAGGTTTGGGATCTAATGAGGTAGATGGAACCTTATCTGAATTTTTTATTGTTAAATCAGATCAAATAATTAGTGCGCCCAAAACACTAAACTATTTAGAAGCTTCTACCCTTCCTTGTGCAGGGACTACTGCTTGGTCGGCTATCCAAGGTAATCGTCCCTATCTTTTTCCATTACAAAAAGGAGAAAAAGTGTTAATATTGGGTACAGGTGGAGTTTCTACTATGGCCATGGCTATTGCTGTAGGGGCAGGAGCGCAGGTATATTGCACAACCAGTCAAGAAAATAAAATTGAAACACTAAAATCGATGGGAATAAAAGATGTAATCAATTACCGTTTAGATAAACATTGGGGAGACACTATATATAAAAAAACACAGGGTGTCGACCTTGTAGTTAATACAGTTGGCTTAGCGGCAATTAACTCATCCATTAGGGCTCTGAATTTCGGAGGAAGAATGTCTATAGTCGGGGCAATGGACGATACAACTGAGGCATTTACCGAATCCTATCTGATGATGAGAAAAAATAATATCCTTTTTGGGGTTCTCACTGCCAGCACCGAGGCTTTTAAGGATTATATTCATTTCCTTGATGAGAAAAAAATAAAACCTTACATACAACAAATTTATGATTTTAACAACGCAAAAGAAGCTTTTAAAACAGCATCCTATTCTAAAAACTTAGGTAAAATTGTAATTCGGATCAATCATCAACTATAAAAAATAATATTATGCATCAGCAATAAGCCTATATAGCTGATACCTGGTCCTTTCAAAATACCTGTTACTTTAATTTTGCATAAGATATTGCTTATAAATCTACTCATTAATGATACTGTATTGAAAATAATAATATCAGTATATAAAAAAGGATTACACAAATTTGTAATCCTTCTATTTTGGAGTGACCCCCGGAGAGGCTCAAACTTATTTCGTAACTATTTATTATTTAAGAAAATTGAAAGGTTTATTTTACTCCACCTATCTCACTGTAATTTTATCGCCGCATTTCGCATATGATTACTAATTCAAATATAGACAATTTTCAGAGAGCTGTCGTTGATATCTTTTAATAAATTATAATATATCGAAAATATTTCGTTTCTAAAGTTACTTTTTTCCTTCTCCTCATTTCTTTGTAATCATCACAGCATAATCTCTTCTCAATTTGTAGTGTATTTTTCAACAACTAATTTTACTTTACATTTTCTATAAAATTATATTGTTATTAAAGAAGATTTCTCATTTGTGCTTACTTTTTGCAATTTATCGAATTTATTATCTCTCTAAAACTCTCTAAGGCTGATTCTACATTTTCTATAATCTCGGAGGCTATAAAATCAGGATCTGGCAGATTATCTAAATCGGCAAGCGATTTGTCCTTAATCCAAGTAATGTCTAAACTCGTCTTGTCATGAGCTATAATTTCATCATAGCTATATTTACGCCACTTACCTTCTGGATTTTTATCTACTTTATAAGTCTCCTTTCTTTTATTAATGTTAGCCGAATTATAGCATTTAATAAAGTCAAGAAGGTCTTCAAATTTAAGTGGATTTTTCTTTAAAGTATGGTGGATATTTGTTCTATAATCGTATATCCAAACTTCTTTTGTCCAAGGCTCTTTACTTGCTTCTTTGTTATCAAAAAAGATTACATTTGCTTTTACACCATGTGCATAGAATATTCCTGTAGGCAAACGTAGTATAGTATGTAAATTTGTTGTTTCTAAAAGCTTCTTGCGAATAATCTCTCCAGCACCACCTTCAAACAACACATTATCTGGAACAACAACAGCAGCTTTTCCTGTTGTTTTTAGCATGGTGCGGATATGTTGAACAAAATTTAGTTGTTTATTGCTTGTAGTAGCCCAGAATTTGTTTCTATTATAGGTTAGGTCTTCCTTCTCTTGTTCTCCCTCTTCATTGGTAAAAGTTTGACTGCTCTTCTTTCCGAAAGGGGGATTAGCAAGAACATAATCGTATGTATCAGGAGAATCTGCAATCAAAGCATCATTGGGGGATATATAATTATCTCCATCGAGCTTACCAATGTTATGTAGAAAAAGATTCATCAATGCCAATCGCCTCGTACCGGGTACAATTTCATTTCCAAAGAATGTAGACTCTTTAAGAAACTTATTTTGTTCTTTGTCCAGTTTGTTTTCTCTTACTATATAGTCATAAGCTGCGAGAAAGAAGCCTCCTGTGCCACAAGCAGGGTCGGCTATAGTCTTCATGGGTTGAGGTTGCACACATTCCACCATCGCACGAATAAGTGCGCGAGGCGTAAAATATTGTCCTGCTCCACTTTTTACGTCTTCTGCATTTTTCTCTAACAGACCTTCGTAGATATCTCCTTTGACATCAGCCTCCATTACCAACCATTTCTCGCCATTAATCATATCAATGACTTTATATAGCATGGCTGGGTCTTGAATTTTATTTTGGCTCTTTGTAAATATCTGCCCTAATATTCCTTTTTCAGAGCTAAGTTTACGCAAAAGGTTCGAATAATGTTCCTCTAGTTCAGCTCCACTTTTGGATGTGAGACTCTCCCACGAGTATTCTTTAGGTATATTTAATGGACGATTGTATGGAGGTTTACTATATTCGTCAGCCATCTTCAAGAAAAGCAGATAGGTTAATTGCTCCAGATAGTCGCCATAACTTACACCTACATCTCTTAACGGATTACAAAAACTCCATACTTTACTTACTACTGAACTTGTGGTCATATTTTATTTTTATACTTTATCGGATAATTCGTTTGTTTCAATATCAAATGATTGATAATACAATGCTATATTATATGTTTTTCGGATATGTGCAAAATATTCTTTAACTTTCGCAAAATCGGGTGTTGGCTGAGTGATTACAATAAGCTCCTTTGCCTTATTTTGTTTAGTCCACATAGAATATTCTAAAAGCTGCCCTATTGCCACTCTTATAGATGTTTTTAATGATGGATATGTCTTTATTTCATAGAAAATATCTCCATCGGACACCTGTTCTACTAAATCTATTCGATTATTTCCATAACCTGCACCAACTTCTCTTTTTACAATTCTACCCTCATTTTTCAATTTAGCTAAGAGCTTATCACTAATAGCTTGATGTAAATCTTCAATTTCGACAGTTTTGGGTTGTCTTTTATACTTTCTCTTCTTGACTTCGCCATTAGTCGGAGGCTCACTATCTTTTGCAGCATCAAAGTTATATGTATCTGCTTTTGTATCCTCTGTTAAGGCATACTCTTCTTTGTAGTGAGCAAAAGAATAGCGATTCAAATTATTAATAAGATTATTGGGAGGGATTGCTACATCTATAGACTCAGCTAGTTTCACATCAGATACTTTGAATCGTATATTAAATACCTCCAAACCTTTCCATCTATAGAATGCTTTGTAATTAGATACCTCTCTGACCTGCTGCTCCATTTCTTGAAGCCAGCCTAGCTCTTTATAATATTGACAGACTTCTTTGGCTTCTTCCTCGGATATTACCTCTACATTAAAAATCTCGCCAATATAATAACGTTGTTTAGTTTCGCCATTTATGGTAAATAACACAACATCAAAGATATTACCCGCATATGCTTGATGCTGTTTTCGTACAGGTTCT
Organism: Apibacter adventoris; assembly: GCF_002964965.1. Classification (NCBI taxonomy): domain Bacteria; kingdom Pseudomonadati; phylum Bacteroidota; class Flavobacteriia; order Flavobacteriales; family Weeksellaceae; genus Apibacter; species Apibacter adventoris. The sequence goes on along the minus strand of NZ_PSZN01000004.1, from coordinate 96,937 downwards.
AAGAATGCGTAATGATAACCATTATATATTTTGTCTAAATCGAACAACCATTCTTCATGTCCATAACCATTTGCTGACTCAAAAGAATTTTCAGCTTCACTTTTCCCATATTCTCCCGAAGGTTTTACCCAACCATCTGTATTGTATGCTATTCTAGCTATTCTTTTCTGATTAAGATTCCTTACTTTTTGAATAACTTCATCATATAAAGGAGTATACTTGATAATAAAAGCTACAGTATCATCAACTAGTCTTTCCCATGTATATTCATGCAACTTATCTGCTGAAATAAATATCCTAGTGTCGCTTGTATTTCTTATAAGAGATTCACACAAAGTTTTTTGTTCTACTCCTAACTTAATACGAGAGCTATCTTTATATTGATAATCCAGTTTATAATCCAGACCTTTTTGTCCTATTCCTATCGTAAAGTAAACACCTGTATCCTTATCTCCCTTTTTTAAAATCTGAGCCCAAGTGTATGACATAAAGTTTCCTCTGTTTTGCCATCTTCGTTTAGGATTCCTTTCGGTACAGTCGTATTCTTTTAGCCTTTTAATCACTAGATTATACCAATACAAAGTTTTTTTCCAAACTCCATTTTTAAGTTGCTTTCCTTTTCCTTGATGTTTGGGATTATTCTTATCATATTTCTTGCCTACAACCTCTTGCAAAAGAGCAATATCTTCGGTATTGAAGAAAGGTACTTTATGCTGTGTATCCATAATAGTATGATTTATTTTATTAGTTTTTTATCCCATCCTTTTGATATGATAAAGTTGAGGCAAGAAGCTGTATCTGATTCAGAAAATTTTTCAGCTTTGTTCTTGTGCTTAGTAGTCTTCAGGTCGATTTCCCATTCCTTCATGGATGCTCTGACAGCCTTTAGGTCAGTAGTTTGTATATCCTCAATCACTTTGCAGACTGTAGCCAGCAATTCGGTTTGATAAGAACGTTCCTTGCCCTCATACTGGGAGATAATAGCTGAAAGGTCTTCCATAGCTTCTCTTGTCTGTGATTCGTAAGGATTGGTATATTTGAATAACTTTTCAGCGTTTTGCAGTTCGATATGAAACTCTCCTTTTTTGAAAAACTGTTTAAGACTGCTACCATACAACACACTTTTCATTTCGATGGAATAGGGTCCTAAATGTCCTCGTCCGTAATCAAAGTATGTACGTACACCGTATATCTTATCAATTAAGTAAGAGTTCTTGGCTAGGGTCATCTCTCCGAGGTCTATATTGTTATTTGCAGAAGTATCTATTATATAAGCGAATAATTGAGCTTGATAAAACGGTATCTTTTTAGGTGTGTAAACAGGTACTTCTTCTTGTACAGTAATCAATTTGCCTTTAAATGCTTGTTTCAGTATACTTTGACGAAGTGATTCGGCTTGTTGTAAGCTTTGTACTATCGTTTGCTCCATTTGGTCAAAAACAGATAGTTTTTCTTCTAAAATTTCTATTATCTTTTGTTGTTCTGAAATAGAGCATATAACAAATGGAATTGTTTTTATTATACCTAAATTTAATACATCCATTGTTGTACCTTGAGCTTTTCCACTGTAGAAAGACTTAACAATAGGACTTTCAAAATAATATTTAAAAAATTCGGGAAGATATATGTCGTTGTTCAGTGTTATCTTTACTAATCGAGGATTAATAATTCCAGATTTACAGTTTTTAGGAAGGATAAGAACCTTTCCAACTGTACCAACTAAACTTATTAAAATATCATTAGGTTTAACCTTATTCGATTTAAGTTCTTGAAATTTCTCTTCTGATATAAAATAATCGCCAAAGAAAGGGTCTCCACCTATGACTTGTTCTTGTCCATAAATTTTGTACCCAGATTTGGTGTAAAATTCTTTTTTAAGTGATGAACCAAAAGGACCCGCTTTTAATGCGTGCTTTTCTTTCGACACAATATCTTGAATACTTACTCTTTTCCAGCCTTTAGGTAGGTTACCATCTTCTACATTATCATTTGTGAGTTTGCCTTCAAAAGCCCATTTTAATAAGCTTTGACGATATATTTTGAGCTGGTTTTGTACTGTCTTTAAGTCTTCTACTCCCTTGTCTAACTCACTAAAAAGCTCTTCTATTTTTTTAACAATGGCTTTTTGTTCAGAGAGAGGAGGGATAGGAATGTAAAAGTTCCAAAGTAAATTTGGTTCAACATGAGGAATTCCGACACCTTTTGGATTTGTATTTATCGTGTGAAACTTAGAAGCTATAAAATGATATAGATATTCTTCGTCCAATTCATCTATGGGTAATATCTTCATTAAGGTAGAACCTACTGCCCCTTTTTTAGCTTTTCCTATTAAACCACATCTAGCTCCATCCCAAACCATTAATAAATCCCCATCTTCACACAGATTACATTTAATTCCATTTGTATATTCATCATAAATACCTTTTTCAAAAGCTTTAATATTGATATATGGAATTGAACAATCCTTTGTTTTGTGAGAGTTTAATAAAGAAGGTTTTTTACCTTTAGTATAAGTACAGACTTCTCCTAACTTCTTTACTTTCCAATGCTTTGGTATATCGTTTTTGTTTTCAGTCATTTTATGCTGCTAACACCTCATTTAGTTCATTAATAATTTCTTCTGCTTGTTCGCCAAACAGTTGCCACATCTTGCCTAGTCCTCCCAGTGCATCGAAGGGGTTGTAATCAAAATCATCCCTCTCGATATGGAAGCTATTGGTAATGTGTTCTTTTATCATACGCAGCCATTGCATTTGCTCTTCGTTAAACTTGGTGGCTCCTGCTTGTTTTCGGAACACCCAGTCTTGGAAGTTTTTATCTATCGTTTTATCAAAAGTCGTCAGCATTTTGTCCCATCCTACTACTTTCCGGATAAGCGAAACTATTGCAGTCAACTGGTTTCGAGGCGAGCCATTGCATTGCTCCAAAGCTTCGTAAGCCCTCCATACATTCATGGGGGCAAGAAGTGGCTTGTCTGCCTGCAACTTCTCCAACACTTCCTTTATCATCGTATAGGTAAGTTCCCGTCTACGGTATGGCTGGTTGTAAAAGATTTGCAAAGCTAACAATTCGTCTTTGTTTTCTTGCATCCATTGACTAAAATCTTCAATTAGCTCCTTTGCCTTATCTTTGTTTTCTTCCGCCCAACCCACTGTAACTACCTCATCGGGATTCATTTGGTCGATGCGTTGACTATGAAACTTTCTTACGTTTTCTATATACTCATTCAGCTTTCCTGTGAAAACACGAGCAGCTTCATTCCGGAGTTTTTCTGTTTGTCGGTTTACCTCTGCTTCTATCTCAATAGGTGTAGCCCCTTGTTTCATACCTTCCACTGTGGTGCGGATATCTTCCAACACATCGGGGTCGAATGCTTTCAACAGTTCTTTGGCTACAGTTATGATGTTTTTTCCATCTGCTATTTCGGCAAACTTCTCTTTCTCTTTAGGTGTAAGTTGTTTTTCGAGACGGATGAGGCGATTTGCCAAAGAGGTAAATAACTCTTCGTCTCTTGCCCCCACAGCTACCGCTTGCAACAAATCTTTGAGTGGTACACTTTGTTTCTTCTCCAGCGGACGGCTATCTGTCTTAAGACTGCGAGTTACGCCAATAGCATCGACAATCACAAAATGGTCTTTCGTAAATTTAGCTGAGGGAGTAACCTTTTTCAAATCATCCAGTGTAATGGTACGCGTACCTCGACCTTTCATTTGCTCAAAGTAGTTTCGGCTTTTTACATCACGCATAAATAGCAAGCATTCCAAGGGCTTAACGTCCGTTCCTGTAGCAATCATATCAACAGTGACAGCTATACGAGGATAATAGTCGTTTCGGAACTGAGCTAGTGTGCTTTTAGGATCATCACTATTATAGGTTATCTTTTTGCAAAATTTATTCTCTTCTGCAAATTCTTCTCTTACTATGTCGATTATATCGTTTGCATGACTGTCGGTCTTTGCAAATATGAGTGTTTTAGGCACTTCAAAGTTGCCCTCATCATCTAATCGGTCTTTGAATATAACAGATAGGTGGTCTCTGAATGTACGTATAATAGTACGTATCTGATTGGGGTTGACCACATCCTTATCAAGTTGTTTTGCTGAATAAGCTTCGTCTTCGTCTTGTAACTCCAGACGTTTTTTTCGGCTCAGTCTTTCTCGATGTTCTACATACTCGCCTTTCCACAAGGTTGCCCCTTGTTGTGTAACTTTAGTATCAATAATATAAACATCGTAGCCAACATTAACGCCGTCAACTACAGCCATCTCGTGAGAATATTCACTAACTAAGTTTTGGTTGAAATATCCGATAGTTCTTTTATCGGGTGTTGCGGTGAGACCAATCTCAAAGGCATCAAAGTATTCCAATACTTGTTTCCAAAGGTTGTAGATGCTTCTGTGGCACTCATCTATGACAATGAAGTCAAAATAGTCAATCGGTATCTTGGGTTCGTATTCGATAGGAGGCACTTCCTTCGGCTGAAACTTTTTCTCGTTAGGATTCTCTTCCTCCTCTGATTCGTCTAATTCTTTTCCTTTTAGTATAGAATATAAACGTTGTATAGTGCTAATACAAACATGACTACTGGAAGCTATGTAATTCGATTTAAGTCTCTGTACATTATAAAGCTCAACAAATTTCTCATTGCTGTTGTTAGGGATGTAAGACATGAATTCTTGCTCTGCCTGTTCTCCTAGGTTTTTTGTATCCACTAAAAACAAGATACGTTTTGCTTTAGCAAATGCAAGTAGTCGGTAGATAAATGTAATGGCTGTAAAGGTTTTTCCAGAGCCTGTGGCCATCTGAATAAGAGCTTTAGGTTGAGCCTGTTTAAAAGAAGTCTCAAGGTTTTTAATAGCATTTATTTGACAGTCACGAAGCCCATCGATATTAAGGATAGGGAAATTAAGTAGTCTTGTTCGTAGTGAACTCCCTCTTTTTATCCATTCTTGAAGAGTTGAAGGTGAATGAAAATGAAATATCTCCCGTCCACATGGTTTTGGGTCAGTAAAATTTGTAAATTTGATAATATCTCCTGTGCTTAAGTATACATAAGGAAGTGGATTGTTGTTGAGGTGCTTCAACTTAGCATTTGCATAACCTTCGGCTTGGTCTTCGTGCACATGAAGCCTATGTCCTTCTTCTTGTCGTTTAGCTTCAATTACTCCACAAGGTTTTCCTTCGACAAATAAGACATAATCAGCAGGTCCAACATCCGTTTGATACTCCTTGATAGCCACACCCAACCCTGCATTAAGATTTATCTCTTTCACACTTTGGATAATCCAACCGCATTCTCGCAGTTTCTTATCTATGTTGTCACGAACTATTTGCTCAGGATTCTGGTTCATAACAAGACGTTTATATTTTAGAATGTGCAAGTTAAATTATTTTTAGTGTTCTCCAATAAAAGTTTGTTGTCTTTTTTATTAATTATTATTACTCGTATTTCCATATTTATTACTATTACTTTTCATAATTTATCATTACTTCCTTAGCCACTTCTTTTCTGCTTTCTTTTGTCAATTCATTAATTCGTTTAGAAAGATGAGCAAACTTAATTTGTTTTCTGTTCCAACTTATAAAGAAGCCTCATTGCTGTTGTACTTCTGCACGTTTACTATTGAGTGTAATCTGCATACAGATGGGAGCTTCACCGTTTTTGAGCAACTTGGTTTTCTTGATAAAGAAAAGTACTGAAAAATAATTCCGTTTCATATGCATTTTTTTAGTTTAAAATTACTTTTAATTGTTGTAAATCAGCGTATGCAAAATGTAGTGATTCAGAGAGAAAACATCCAATTCAGTAGACTAAAAAATGGACAATTAAAGTCCTCCTATTTCGCCACTATTTTGTTGCTTAATTCTGCAATATTCGGTAGGTATACAAAAAAGAAAAACTCCTAATATCGGTTGATATTCAGGAGTTTGTTCAATTCTTCTTGTTAAAAAAGTGACTCCGAAGGGGGTCGAACCCTTGACCCACTGATTAAGAGTCAGTTGCTCTACCAACTGAGCTACGGAGCCTTAAAAAAGAAATAGCCTGAGTAAAAAACTCAAGCAATAGTTAGTGACCTGGCTGGGGCTCGAACCCAGGACCCCAACATTAAAAGTGTTGTGCTCTACCAACTGAGCTACCAGGTCGCTTAATAAATCTCTAATTAATATTTACCCTGTTAAATATTCTGTGACCTGGCTGGGGCTCGAACCCAGGACCCCAACATTAAAAGTGTTGTGCTCTACCAACTGAGCTACCAGGTCTTTAAACAATTTTAATTAATACATATTGTATTTCTTTTTGCGAGTGCAAATATAACTACTTTTTTTTTCTCTCCAAATATTCTAACAAAAAATCTCATATTTGTATAAATATTTTATGTTATGATTATTACTTTAATAGGGTATATGGGATGTGGAAAATCTACTATCGGAAAAAAATTATCTGAATATTTCAACTGTAAATCTATTGATCTTGATGAATTTATCATTTCTCAAGAAAAAACTACAATCAAAGAAATTTTTTCAGAAAAGGGTGAAATCTATTTTAGAAAAAAAGAAAATTTATATTTAAAAAAAATTCTTGAAAAAAAGAATCTTATATTAAGTTTAGGCGGAGGTACCCCCGCTTATTATAATAATATGGATTTAATTAATGATAAAAGCCTATCTTTTTATTTAAAAATGTCTCCGATTGAATTAGCAAGCAGATTAATTCATGAAAAAGACCATAGACCTATTATTGCTCATTTGAAAAATGAAGAGATAAAAGAATTTATATCCCGGCACCTTTATGAACGCTCTTTTTATTATGAAAAAGCTAAATATAAAATTAACTGCAATCAAAAATCTATAGAAGATATATGTAATGAAATTCTTTCAATTACTAAGAATTCATAAATTAAAGTTTACTCATCTTCTTTGTTTGGAGAATCGAAAGAAATATAATCTTCCAGATCTCGCCTGTCTTTTTTAGTTGGGCGCCCTAGCCCTTTTTGTCTATAATAGCTTTGTTCTTGATTTCTTGTTTTTAATTTTTCAATCTGTTCTGTATCTGTTAAATCTTTTCTATATAAAGATACTAATTTAGCCCCTAAACGGTTTGATGGGATTTGTAAAACTTCAATCTTATATTCAATCTGATTTTTTTTTATTGTGTAAATTTCTCCTATATTAACTTCTTTCGAGGGTTTTAAAGCATTATCTCCCATCCATATTCTATTTTTTTTACATTCTTCCGTAGCTAAGGCTCGGGTTTTATAAAAGCGTATACACCATAAAAATTTATCTATTCTCATTTATAAACTATTTAAATAATTTATTTTTAAATTAAATTGTAAATTAGCGCCTAATTTAATTCATTTTATCCACATGATTAAAAAATTTGTTTTACTTATATCTTTTTTTAGTTTTTTTACTTTTATAATTTCTTGTAGCAGTGATGATAATGATGTGAAATCTCTAACTATTGATGAACAAAATGCAGCAGATGATCTAGCTATAAAAAATTTTTTAAATAATTATTATTTTGATGATTTAGGAAAAGTGGTGAAATTTTCTGAAAGTGTAACTTCAAATGATAAAGATGCATTAATTAAAAATGCCATTCAGGACCCTTCGGGATTTTGGTATGTAATTAATCCTAAAGCACCTGTCAAAAATGGACTAAATCCGGATGGTAAAAACAATATACTTATTCATTATAATCTTGCTTATTTTACTGCAACAGAAGGAGGAAATGGGTATTCTAGCTTAACAAATGCTGCCAGTACTATAAATCTGACCGGAATGCCTCAGGAAAATCCTTTCTTTTATAAAAAACCTAAAACAGATACAGTAAAAGCTGAAAATTATTATGTAATACCCAGCTTTATAAAAGGTCTTAACAAGTTCAAACCTACAAATAAAGATAAAAATGCTGTATATGATCAATTACAAGGTGTTATTATTGTTCCTTCTCGTTTAGGGTATGCAAGAAATTCCAATTATCTAAACTTATCTAATGCTACTTTTATTTTAAATTTTGAATTGTATAAAGTATGTGCTGAGGAACAAACTTGTAACTAAATTATTAGATAAGATAACTTTTACCTTTATAAATTATTCATTTTATAAAGATTTCACTACATCTACCTGATATTCAATTATTAACAAAATAATTGACATAATTTTATGTTAATAAAATGTTAATTTTTTTTTGTATTTTTTCTATTTCTTTATATATTTGCTACCAATTTAATTTAAAACTTAAAAAAATGAAAAAATTATTTTTAGTAGGAGCTCTAGCTTTAGGAAGCTTATTTGCAAGTGCTCAGGAAAAAGCTGGATTTGATGGACGTTGGTTTCTAGGTGGAGCCATAGGTTATGATCATGACAAAATTGGAGCTACAGATGTTAAAAATGACAATTTTCGTGTTACCCCTTTAATCGGGTATTTCATTACTCCAACTATAGCTGTAGGGGGGCAAATAGGATATGAATATGGCCAAACTAAAGGTGCTAGTAGTGCTAAAGTAAAGGAAAATACTTTTATTATCCAGCCTTTGGCTAGAAAGTACTGGGGATTAGGAGAAAAATTATATTTCTTCGGACAATTAGACGTTCCTATTAAATTTGGTGATACTAAGGTAACTGGTGCAAGTAAAACTAATTTCGTTGATTGGGGTGTAAACTTTAGACCTGGTTTAGATGTTTTCTTAACTCCAAATTGGTCTGTTGAAACTACAATTGGTCGTTTTGGATATGGAACTCATAATCCTGATGGAGTTAAACACGATGATGACTCTGCTTTTGGGATCAATTTAAACGATGTCAATTTAGGAGTTAAATATGTTTTCTAAATTTAACAATTTAAATTATAAAAAAGAGAGTTTTTACAAACTCTCTTTTTTTATTAATATATTTTTGGATTATAATTTTTTGGATATTTAGCCATTTCTGGTTTATAGAAATCTTCTATTTCTTTAAAAACATCTTCAACAGTCTTACCTTCTATATTTATAATTTTCTTAACTCCAGCTATTTTATTTTTATAGTCTGCATAGGCTAAAACTACAGGCACCTCTGCACTTTTTGCAATAAAATAAAATCCTTTTTTCCATTCTTTAGCCCAAGATCGAGTTCCCTCCGGTGTATTAATTAGAGCCATAGAATCTGATTTTTTAATAAGAGATGCAGTATATTCAACTAAATTATTGCGTTGTTTTCTATTTACACCTATACATCCTAAAGATTTGAATATAAATCCATACCAAGGCTTGGTATAATTATCTTTAATCATAATTTTATATGGAATTCCTATAGACCAAAAACAAGCTAAGCAATAATAAAAATCCCAGTTGGAGGTATGCGGGGCACAAATTATAACACTTTTTTTTAAATCTTCAATGGAAAAGTTAGATAAAAGTTTCCAACCTGCAATCCAAAGCATAAATTTTCCTAAATTTTTCTTCATTAATTTTGTATTTAATAATTAAAAGGTTCATTTAAGAATAAAATCTTATTCTTAAATGAACCTTTTACAAATGTATATATTTTTAAATTATTTAATTAAAACTGTTACTAATTAAATATGCCTATAATCCAGTCTATAATCAGAAGAACTACTTTAAAAAGAATCTGTACCATGATGATTATTTTTTTAATCGGAATTAACTATTTCATTACAATTTACGCATTTTAAAGAATCATTGGTAAATTTAAAAATTTTATTTGAATATTTTCCCCTATTATGATAAATATTAATTTTATTTATTGGATTGAGATATATAACTTTTTGTACATTATAGGTTATTTTTATATATTTATTTTCAGGAACATACAATACTAGCTTTATATCTTGATTTCTAAATTTGATATTTTTTGGAAATGACAAATAAGGGTCTAACATTAATTCTTTATTATTTTTTAAATGATATTTATAATGTATTGCATCTATATTTTTTATAGCATTTAATTCATTATTCCCTGTCGCTATACTTTTTACTTCCAAATAAAAGTTGGAATCTGAGCTTTTCTTTATCTTTAAAGTTTTATTTATTTTTTTTATAACACTATCATTTATAAATTTAACTTGATCGGTATTTATGCCATATATTCCTTCTCCTACTGTAATATAAGTATTATTTGTTTTTCCCTGATAATCTTTCATATCAATACTTAAAGTATCAGATGCAACATTATTCAATACATTTTTTTGAGTCTTTTCTACTGTTTCTCTAAATTGAAATAGGAATAAACTAGCACTCATTAAAATAATTATTATTGATGAAATTATCCATATAATAAATAACGTGATTTTAGCTGTCTTGGAAAATTTAATTATGTTTTTTCCTGTTATCATGTTTAATCCTATAAAAAGAAGAATAAAAGATGGTATTAATAGTATTATTCCTATTAAAAAAACCATAATATATAATTGCCAAGATGAATCGAATATCAAATTTATATATTCGGATGAATTAATTCCGGGAAGAGATAAAGAAAAGGCACAAATAAAATAAGAAATTATAAAAGAAATGCTTATAATTTCAAAAATAATACCTGTAAATATTGCTATAATTTTAATCAATATTTTAAATATAGATTCTAAAAAACCTCCTATTTCATTACTTGCTTTGGAAAAATTATTCTTTATTTTTCCTGTTTGTTCTGAAATTTCATCTTTATCTATATATTTCTTAATAGAATCAAAATTAACCGGCTTTCCTTTCATCTTCAATTTTTCTAAGGTAGTAGTAGCCTTAGGTATTATTATCCATAAAATAATATATATTAAAACCAATGTGTTTGCTACTCTATTAAAATACCAACTGGCAATCAATATTAATAAAACCAATCCTAATCTGAACCATATAGGTTCTATACCAAAAAAATGAGCTAATCCACTACAAACTCCGGCTATTATTTTATCATCTGTATCACGATATAACTGTCGCTGATAAAACTTATCTTTTTCTTTTGATTCTTTTTTCAATTCAAATTCATCTTCTCCTGCTTCTGACTCTGAGTTATATTGTTCAGGAGTTCCCATGATTGAAATTACTTTATCTACATCTTTTTTATCAATCACCTGCCGGTAATTACCTAACCACTCTTTGAATAATTCTGCAATTCTTGCTTCTACATCTTTGAGTATTTCTTCTGTATCTTCTTCCTCTGTTTCTAAAGATGATTTTACATCTTCTAAATATCTTTGTAACTTATGAAATGCATCTTCTTCTATAAAAAAAGATAGCCCCCCTAAACTAATTGATACTGATTTATTCATAATTTCATTTATTTGGAGTTAGTTATTATATTAACAGATCGGGTCAAATCTTCCCAGGTTTGAGCTAATTCTTTTAAAAACCATTCTCCCTTGGGAGTAATTGCATAATATTTCCTTGGAGGACCTGAAGTAGATTCTTCCCACCTATATGTTAAAAATCCTGCATTTTTAAGTCTGGTTAAAAGTGGATATAATGTTCCTTCCACAACAATAAGTTTACCTTTTTTTAACTCATCAATTAAATCGGAAACATAAGCATCTCCTCTCCTAATAATACTTAAAATACAATACTCCAGCGCACCTTTCCGCATCTGGGCTTTAATGTTTTCTGTATTCATTTTAATTTATATAATAGATGGTACAGCAAATATATAAATAATATTAAGTAATATGCAATACAAAGTACTAATTTATTATTTAATTTATTCTTATAAAAAACTAGTATATTTGTATTTTCATATTTATAGTAAAGTCATATACTTATGATCCCAGTAACCAAACCTTTTTTACCTCCGCTAAAGGAATTTAATGAATATCTTGAAAGGATATGGGAAACTCAGTGGCTCACTAACAATGGTCCTCTACATCAGGAGCTTGAACAAAAACTTTGTAAGTATTTAGGAGTTAAATTTATCAGCTTATTTTCTAATGGAACATTAGCTCTTATTACAGCTATACAAGCACTTAAACTATCAGGAGAAGTGATAACCACTCCATATAGTTTTGTTGCTACAACCCACTCATTATGGTGGAATAATATTAAACCTGTTTTTGTAGACATAGAACCTGACTTTTTAAATATTGATACTAATAAAATAGAAGCTGCAATTACTCCTCAAACAACTGCTATACTTCCTGTACATGTATATGGAAATCCTTGTAATATTGATGCTATTCAAAAAATAGCTGATACATATGGACTGAAAGTGTTATATGATGCTGCTCATGCTTTTGGTACCCAATTAAATAATAATTCTATCTTAAACTATGGAGATCTCTCTGTTTTAAGTTTTCATGCGACTAAAGTATATAGTACTATAGAAGGAGGAGCAATTATTTCTCATGACAAAAAAACAAAAGATCGTATTGATAAACTTAAAAATTTTGGTTTTGCTGATGAAACAACCGTTGTGGCTCCTGGAATAAATGCAAAATTAAATGAAATTCAAGCAGCTTATGGTTTAGTCCTACTAAAACATATAGATAAACTATGGGTAAAAAGAAAATCTATTGATAGCTTATATAGAAAATTGCTTAATAAAGTTAAAGGAATAGAATTACTACCTCAACCTAAAAATGCTAAAGTTCCATATTCTTATTTTCCTATACTTATTAACAACGAGTATGAAAAAACACGGGATGAATTATATGAATTTTTAAAAAGTAATAATATTTATGGTCGAAGATATTTTTATCCCCTTATAAGTAGTTTTCCTACATACAGAGGGCTAGCTTCCGCTTCTATAGCTAATTTGCCTATAGCTAACCAAATAGCTAATAAAGTTCTTTGTTTACCCATCTATCCGGAACTGAAATTAGAAGATGTTGAAAAAATATGTAATTTAATAAGCGATGGTTATAATAGGAGCTAAAGGTTTTGCTAAAGAAGTTCTAAATGTTTGTATTCAAAATAATATACCCAACATAGCCTTCTATGATGATATGACTAAGGAATCTCCTGACTTATTGTATAATCAATACCCCATATTAAAGAATACTTTTCAAATTGTAGATTATTTCCAAAATTATGGAAATAATTTTACCATTGGAATTGGAAATCCCATATTAAGAAATCATGTTTTTATCAAAATTAAAGAACTAGGCGGAAATCTAACTTCTATAATAAGTACAGAGGCCCGAATTGGCTCTTATGATGTTTCTATCGATAATGGTACTATTATATTGCCCGGAGTAACTATTTCTAATTCTGTAAAAATTGGATGGGGAACCATGATATATTACAATTCTATTATTACTCATGATTGTCAAATTGACAATTTCGTAGAAATATCACCCAATGTTACGTTATTAGGAAGAAGTAAAGTAAGTAGTTTTACTCATATTGGTGCAGGTGCTATTATTTTACCTGATGTTCATATAGGTGGTAATGTTATAGTTGGTGCAGGAGCGATAGTTACTAAAAATATTCCTGATAACTGTGTAGTAGCAGGTATTCCTGCACAAAAAATTAAAGACTTAAAACCTTTAAATTTTTAATTTATGCCTCACCCGTTAGTAAGTATAAGTATGATTACTTATGGTCATGAAAATTTCATACGCCAGGCTATAGAAGGAGTATTAATGCAAAAATGTAATTTCACTTTTGAACTTATTATTTCTAACGATCATTCTGATGATAATACCGATAAAATCATTAAAGAATATCTAATTAAAAACACTAATATAAAGTACTTTTACCAAACCAAAAATTTAGGAGTAATCCCTAATTTCTTATTTACTCTAAATCAAGCTCAAGGAAAATATATAGCTATTTGTGAAGGAGATGATTATTGGACTGATCCTTTAAAATTGCAAAAACAAGTAGATTTTATAGACAAAAATCCTAATTTTTCCATTGTTTTCCATCAAATACAAGTTATGGAAAATAAAATATTAACCGATGAAATATATCCTCCTTTAAAAAAAATAAAAGATGTGTCCTCTATTGAGGATCTTTCTCAATATAACTATATTCCTACATTATCTGTTTTATTTAGAAATCCTTATGTTTATCCAGATTATTTTATAAAATCTTATATAGGTGACTATCCCTTACATTTATATAATGCAGAAAAGGGTAAAATCAAATGTATTCCTGAAGTTATGGGGGTTTATAGAAAAGGAGTAGGAATTTGGAGCACTAAAGCAGATTTAAATCGTGACAAAAAAATGTTTCAATCCTTACAGGTAATTAGTCATTATTATAAAAATAATCCTGTGATCTTTAAAAATTTATATCTACAACAAAAATATTATTTATACACTTATTTAGTTAAAAGTGTTAAGAATGGAAAATCAATGATTTCAGTATTATCAAAAGATGAAATTTTTAAAAATATTTCTTTTAGATATAAATTATTCTTTTTTATAAAATTCTTATTAAAAAAGAGATAATAAAATGGATATTTTAATAAAATCTTTTAACAGAGCATATTACCTAGACAGATGTGTAAGTAGTATTGAGAAATATATTGATGGTGATATAAAAATTAAAATTCTGGATGACGGAACCCCCTCTAAATATTTAAATCTAATTAAACAAAAACATCCACAGGTTACTATTATAACTTCTCAACAATATAATGAAAAAGTAAAATCTGTAGAATTAAATATAACTACAGGCAGTGAAATAAATGGTTTTATAATTCCTACACAGATGTGGATAGAACAAGCACAAAAGTCCTCTGAATATTTTATAATGACTGAAGATGATGTATGGTTTTTTAAACCATTAGCAATTAATCCTATTATTAATAATCTTAAAATATTTAATATCCATTTACTTAATTTAAGCTGGTTAGGCAATAAAACAAAAAATTATCCTGTTACCGATTCACTTACTGATCTAATATATTCCAGTACTCCCAAAAATCTTTTTACCCCACCCCGATTTATTTTTAAAGCTTATTATTATAACCAATTTAAATTATTTTCTATTCTTTATAAATTAGGTCTGGTAAATAATAACACTAAACAAAAATATTGGCAATTAAATTCAATTCTTATGGGTCTATGGAATAAAAAATACTGGTTAGAAGTATGGAAAGGTATTGATGATCAAGTAGATGAACATAAACAACTTTTCAATGCTACTATCTTTTTTAGAAAAAATAAAAAAAACAAAAATTTTATCGGAACATTGAAACAGGCTGTCATGGAAACAACTTTTAAATCTTCTGCGACAAATTCACATCACCAATATAATGATACTTTTGATGTTAATCGTTTTAATTATATTATGAATGAGGCATGGTTCAAAGGCGATTTAAATATATGGGAAAATTTTCCAAAAGATTTTTCTGATTCTTACATTATTAGTTTTTTAAATAAAATAAATGATGCTAAAGCTAAAAGCAAAGATTGGCTCAAATGGAGTGAGAAATTTAAAAATCAATATAGAAATTTAGGAATAAAAATTGACGATTAGCTTATCATTAATAACCATTTAATTATTTTGTTTTCAATAAAAATATCTTCATACAAATAAATTTAATTTCTTTATCCTTTTAAATCATTCAATTATTTTTGCTAAAACAGATGAATTATTAGCTTTTTATAATTATTTTTTTAAATTAATTATCTAATCATATCATTCATAATATATAAATAATTCTATCTAGGAGTTTAATTTATTATATTGAATATATGGGTGAATTAAAAATTACAACATGTAAAAACATTCAATAAATTCACTTTTGAATTATTCTCCCACCTATATTTTCAAATTCTTTTTTCAAATTCTGGAAATTTGATGAATTTATAGCTTTAGTAGCATTTTCTATAATTTTTGTTCTGAAACCTAGTTCTAATGCGTCTTTAGCTGTATAATACACACAGAAATCAGCCGCAAGACCACAAATATGAACTTCATCAATACTTCTGCCTTTTAAATAATCTCCTAATCCTACAGATTTTAACTTTCCATTATCAAAAAATCCACTATAACTATCTATTGTAGGATCTAATCCTTTCCTAAATATAGCTTCAATTTGATTTTGTTTTAATTCCTTTGAAAATTCTGCTCCCCAAGATTGTTGTATGCAATGGTCGGGCCATAAAATTTGTTTTTGTCCTCTTAATTGTATTTCATCAAAAGTTTTTTTTTCTTTATGTTGGGAGGCAAAACTTTTATGATTTTCAGGATGCCAATCCTGTGTAGCTACAACTAAACTATATTCTTCCTGAACTTTATTAATAATCGGTAATACTTCATTTCCATTTTCAACTGCTAGCGCTCCACCTGGAAGAAAATCATTCTGAACATCTACTATAATTAATGCTTTCATTCTTTTTTTAGTTAAAGATAATTCTTTTTTTAATTATAACGATTTTAGGCATAAGAATTGCAAATAATATACATCTATTCTTTCAATTATTATTTAATATATAGTAAATTTGATAAATTATTTTAATCTTTTTGTATTGAAAGATACCTTAATAAGGTATACTATAAATTTTTTATTTAAAAAAATTATGATTTATTTAATAGATATACAAATTAAACTGCAAAATATTTTTTTTCATTTTTTGACTATATTAAATTCAGATAAATTAATATCAATATTAAGCATAAAATTCATATGATTATAAAGTATTTTACCGATAACGACCTTTATAAATTTTCTGTAATGCATGCTATACAGAAACTATATCCAAGGGCATATGTTAGATATGATTTTATTAATAGAGACATTGGGAATTTTCCTGAAGGTTTTGCCGAAAAACTGAAAGAAGAAATTCAAAAAATGCCTCAATTGAAACTTACTAAAGAGGAAAAAAATTTCATTATAAAAAAATGTTATTATTTAGATCCTTACTTTATAGATTTCCTAGAAGGATACAGGTATAATCCTGACGAAGTTCATATATCTCAAAATGGTGGAGATCTAAATCTCTATGTAGAAGGGTTTTGGTATAGAACAGTTCTTTGGGAAGTACCACTTATGGCTTTAATATCTGAAATATATTTTAAAATGAAGGGTATTGTTCCTAAAGATGTCGAATCTAAAGCCAAAGAAAAAGCTATAGGCTTTAAAGATATAAAAGCGGATTATTCTGAATTTGGTACACGAAGACGATTTTCTTTTGATGTTCAGGATACTGTTGTAAAAACTCTTAAAGAAAATTCAGGAAAGCATTTCAAAGGAACAAGTAATGTATATTTAGCCATGAAACATAACACTACCCCTATTGGCACTATGCCTCATGAATGGTTTATGTATCATGGAGCCTTTTTTGGTTATCGCGCAGCAAATATAAAATCATTAGAAGCTTGGGTAGAAGTTTTTCAAGGAAGTTTAGGTATTACATTGACTGATACGTATACAACAGATTCCTTTTTTAAATCATTTAATTTAAAACTTGCGAAACTATTTGATGGTGTACGTTGTGATAGTGGAAGCAATATTGAATTTATTGACAAAACAATTCAGTTTTATAAAGAAAACCGTATAGATCCTACTTCTAAAACCATTGTATTTAGTGATTCCTTAAATTTAGAAGAAGTCCGCAAAATTAAAGAATATGTAAATGGTAGAATACATGACACTTACGGTATAGGAACTTATTTATCTAATGATGTGGGTGCTAAACCTTTAAATATGGTTATAAAATTAACTCATGTTAAAGAAAAACCTAAAGATGAATATTTAAATGCGGTAAAATTATCTGATGTTATGGGAAAAAATACCGGTAATGAAAAAGAAATTTACATTTGTAAGTTAACTTTAGGTTTAGAATAATTTACTAATTTCTATTAAAAGGAATCATTATTTTCATCATAAGAAAAAAATATATAAAAAAGCTTTTAGTTTAAACTAAAAGCTTTTTTATATATTTTTTTATAATAGTTTATTTTTAAATCTTAAACTTAAAAATATATTATACAATTTAATTTATGCATATTAAGATAAATATATTTATTTACATTTTATCGTAAACTCCAGATAAATAAATAAAGAATAATCCTAAAGCTATTATCAACATGCCTATGATAGCCGATATCCATTCTTTTTTAGTTTTCTTTTCTTTATTAATATATACACCGGCTATAATGGACACTATTATACAAGCTTGCCCTACAGGGTATGCAACAGATAATCCTAATTTTATTTGAGAAATTAATATAGCTAAATTTCCTATTGCCCATACAACTCCTACTATACTGTTTTTTACTACAGTAAGATTAAACGGATTATGTTTAAAAATACAAAATGAAATAAAAATAACTCCCAATATTTGGCCGATAGATTGTGGTATAAGACTTGACCAACCATCAATATTAAAATATTTTAAAATACCCACATAAAAAGTAAATCCTAATGAAGAAAGCAAATTAAAAGAAATTCCTTTACCCCATTGTAATTTCTCCTTTTCTATGCCTTCTTCAATCTCTTTATAGGAAGTGAAAAATATTCCCAAAATAATTAATACTAATGCGGTAAAACCAAAAATTTTTGAAGTCTTTGTAGTCCAATCTCCTAAAAAAATTCCCAATATAGAGGTACCTATAATTTGCGTTCCATTCGAAATGGGCATAGATTTAGAAACTCCTAAATATTTTAATCCTTTATATTGTCCAACTGAACCTATAGCCCAGAATAAACCAGAAGCCAAACCTATCCAAATAATATGAAAATTAATTTCTGGTTTTTTTATAGCAAATACAATTAAAGCAAATACTAAGCTACCCAAAGAAATACCCATAGATTGTTCTACGGCTTTACCTCCTATTATTGTGGAAATAACCGGAACCAACCCCCATGTTAGTATAGGAATACAGGCTATCAAAAAGTCTATAGAATTCATTCTCCTATATTACTTACAAAATAATTTAAGCATCTTGGCCTAATATTGATAAAGCCCCATCTACAGTATATGTAGAACCTGTTACATAAGAGCTTGCTTGAGAGGCTAAAAATAAAGCAACATTAGCAACTTCTTCCGGACTTCCAGCTCTTTTCATTGGGATAATATTTTCTTTTTTCTTTAAATCTTCTGCCTCATCCATAACTTTTTTATTCATAGGAGTAAGAATCATCCCCGGAGCAATATTATTAACTGTCAATTCTTTAGGCGCTAATTCAATAGCTAAGGTACGTGCTAAATTTCTCATCCCTGCTTTTGCTGAATTATAATCTGCATTTCCCGGTTTACATATATATTCATGAATAGAAGTTACATTAATAATACGAGATCCTTTATAAGAATTATTTTTCTTTTTAAGATTCAAGAATTCTTTAATACAATAAAAAGGTCCATATAAATCTGTTTTTATAGTTTTATCCCAAGTATCTAAACTCATGTCTTCTATAGTAATATTCTGCCCATTAATTCCTGCATTGTTTACCAATATATCAATATCTCCAAAATCTTTTTCAACTAAATGAAACAATTTTTGTATTCCTACTAAATCAGACACATCTACTTGATAAGCTTTAACCTTAATTTTCAAACTAGATAATTCTTCTTCTATTTTTTTTGCTCTTTCTTTTCCTGAATGATAGGTTATAACAACATTAGCACCTTCTTGCGCAAATTTAGTAGCAATTGATTTACCTATCCCTGAACTGGAACCGGTTATTAAAGCGGTTTTATTACTTAATATTCCCATATTATTTTTTTTATTATTTACATTTTTATAATATTTCATCTTTAATTTCAAAAGACGAATAAAGTGTCATTCCTCCGTCTGCAAATATGGATGTCCCCGTTATATATTCAGCTTGTTCTGAACACAACCAAACGGCTATGTTTGATATATCTTTTGGATTTCCTACATAACCTAAAGGAATAGTTTCTTCAACCTCCGCTACTATATCGGGATCTTTAAAATCTGCATTAATTGGAGTATAAATAGCACCTGGTGCAATAGAATTTACCCTTATTCCTTTTTGTGCATATTCTAAAGCTAATGTTTCTGTGAGCATCTTTACACCTCCTTTACTAGCAGAATAGTGTGAGAAATGAGGCTTAGGTATTTTTTCATGAACACTAGACATATTTATAATAATTCCTTTTTTATTTTTTTTTAAGAAATATCTTATGGCCTCTCTTGCTCCTAAAAAAACTCCAGTTAAATTCGTATTTATAACAGAATTCCATTCTTCTAAGGTCATTTCATGTGTCGGTATTTTTTTTTGATGTCCTGCATTATTAATCCATATATCCAAATCTCCGAAATTGTCAATCGCTGCTTTACATAGTTTTTTTATATCTTTTTCTTTTCCTACATCTCCTTGTACGGCAATCGCTTTACCTCCTAATTTTTCTATTCCTTTCACAACATTTTCTGCATCTTTCTTATCTGATAAATAATTAACAATTATTTTACTTTTTTCTTGACCAAATCTTTCAGCCATTGATTTCCCTAAACCTGTTGAAGCTCCTGTTATAACCACAACTTTTCCTTTTAAATCCTTATACATATGCCTTCTTATTTATTTTCACAATATTAATACGTCAAAGATATAAAAAATTATAATATTTTTTTTATAAAATAAAAAAATTCATATTTTTACACTATATTATTATATAATTACAAATTATTTTAGTTATTTTAATATTATTAATCAATTAATATTTAATCTCAATTTTATGGAAATATTTTTAATTGTAGGTACTTATACACAAGGAGATAGCGATGGTATTTACGTATACAAATTTGATTCTGAAACTGGCAATACTTCATTTATAACTAATGTAAAAGTAAATAATCCTTCTTACTTAGTAGTCAATCATCATGGAGATCATATTTATTCTGTAAGTGAAAATGAGGATAATACAAATTCTACAGTAAATGCATTTTCTTTTAATAAGAAAAATGGAAAAATTACTTTACAAAATTCACAACTGGTCTTTGGTGCTGCTCCCTGCTACATAAATATTGGAAAAAATGATCGGTATATAATTACGGCAAATTATATAGGCGGCAGTATTTCTGTATTTAAAACTAATAATGACGGAAGCTTACTCCCTATTTTACAACAGGTAGTTTTTTCTGGTAGTAGTTTACATGATACAAGACAAAATCAATCTCACTTACATTGTGTGGTTTTCTCACCAGATTATAAATATTTATATGCTACAGATTTAGGAAGTGATCGTATTTATAAATTTAATGTAAATTACAATGATGAAAATAATTTCCTATCCTTCGGTAAGCCTTCATATTTTGAAATTTCTCCAGGTTCAGGACCTCGTCATCTGGTATTTAACCCTAATAAAAAATTTGCATATCTTATAAATGAATTAGCCGGAACAATAATTGTTTTTAAATATGAAAATGGCAATTTGGAAGAAATACAAACCACTGTGTCTGATAGATATAAAGCAGAAGGAAGTGCAGATATTCATATCCATCCTAATGGTAAATTTCTTTATGCTTCCAACCGTTTAAAGAAAGATGGTATTTCAATTTTTAAAATCAATGAATCGGATGGTAAATTAACACGAATTGATTACGAAAGAACTAATATACACCCTCGAAATTTCATTATTTCTCCTAATGGAAAATTTTTACTTGTTGCTAATCTAGACAGTGATACCATACAAATTTTTCATATTAATCAGGAAACAGGTTTATTGAAAGATACACATCAAAATATTTTATTGGATATGCCCGTATGTCTAAAATTTATTTACCCAGGATGAAATTATGATTAATATTAGGTAAAATTTGTTAAAAAATTAGACAATAATACATGTTGTCTACTAATAAATGAGTAATTTTGCATAGATTTTTTAACAAACAAAATATTATATAATTATGAGTCTAATAGCACAAATTCATGCAAGACAAATTTTGGATTCCAGAGGTAACCCAACTGTAGAAGTTGATGTAATCACTGAGTATGGAACATTGGGAAGAGCAGCTGTACCTTCAGGAGCATCTACAGGTGAATATGAAGCTGTGGAACTAAGAGACGGCGGTAAAGAATATTTAGGAAAAGGAGTACTTAAAGCTGTTAAAAATGTAAACGATATTATAGCTCCTGAACTAGTGGGAGTTGATGTTTTTGAACAAGCAGCAATTGATAAAGCTATGATCGAATTAGATGGTACACCTAATAAAGGAAAACTAGGTGCTAATGCTATCTTGGGAGTTTCTTTAGCAGTAGCACAAGCAGCTGCCAAAGAACTAGGTATACCTCTTTACAGATATGTAGGAGGAGTAAATGGTAAAGTACTTCCTGTACCAATGATGAATATCATTAATGCCGGAGCTCACTCAGATGCTCCCATTGCATTTCAGGAATTTATGATTATGCCAGTTGTGGCTGACAGTTATTCTACAGCTATCCGAATGGGAACTGAAATTTTTCATTCTCTAAAAAAAGTGCTTCATGACAGAGGTTTAAGTACTGCTGTAGGTGATGAAGGTGGTTTCGCTCCTAATTTTAAAGGGATTGAAGATGCTTTGGATACCGTTTTAGATGCTATTAAAAAAGCTGGATACACTCCAGGAAAAGATGTAATGTTAGCTTTAGATTGTGCCTCTTCTGAATTTTATAAAGATGGTAAATACAACTATACTATTTTTGAAGGTGATAAAGGAAAAATCAGAACTAGTGAAGAACAAGCTGATTATTTAAAAGAACTTACAGATAAATATCCTATCATTTCTATTGAAGACGGAATGGATGAAAATGACTGGAAAGGTTGGAAACATTTAACCGATAAAATCGGAGATAGAGTACAATTAGTAGGAGATGATTTATTTGTAACTAATGTAAAAAGATTAGAAGATGGAATTAGCCAAGGAGTTGGAAATTCTATTTTAATTAAAGTAAATCAAATCGGAACTTTAACTGAAACCATTGATGCTGTACAAATGGCTCAAAATGCGGGCTATACAGCAATTATGTCTCACCGTTCAGGAGAAACTGAAGATAATACTATTGCTGATTTAGCTGTAGCATTAAATTGTGGACAAATCAAAACAGGTTCTGCTTCCAGATCAGATCGTATGGCTAAATACAATCAATTATTAAGAATTGAAGAAAGTTTAGGAGACATTGCTGTTTATCCTCAATTTAAAGCTTTTAAAGTTAAGAGATAAGAATAAAATTTCTTTAAATAAAAAAAGAGAGAGTATTTTAACTCTCTCTTTTTTTATAGGAGTATTTTAAACACTTAATGTTTATATTCCTCTCCATTCAACATGATAAAAATCACACTAAAAAGTTTGTTTTTTCAATATACAATAGGAATAATTTTACATTTTATATACAAAAAATAATAAGTTAAATTTCTATTTATTCCTTAGTTTTATTTTTTCAACAACAATATAAATATATAACTTATGTTATATCAATAATTTATACGACATATTTTAATAGATTATTTTTTTTACTATTTTTTTTATTAATAATTTATAATTCCTATATTTCACAAAAATAAAAATAACGTATGTCAGACACAGTAAAACTAATATATGAGGGTAAAGAATATGAATATCCTGTAATTGAAAGCACAATTGGCGATAAGGGAATAGATATATCAAAATTAAGACAGGAAACAGGGTTAATTACTTTAGATATCGGATTAAAAAATACTGGGGCTACTAAAAGTAAAATTACTTATCTGGATGGGAATTTGGGACAATTATATTATAGAGGTTACCCCATTGAACAAATTGCTGAAAAATCTACTTTTACTGAAGTAATGTATTTACTGTTAAAAAGTGAGTTACCAACGGAAGAGCAATTAAATAAATTTGAAAATGATATAAAAAAAAATAGTCTGGTTAGTGAAGAAATGAAATACATTCTTAAAGGATTTCCACGATCAGCACACCCCATGGGGGTTTTATCAACACTAACAAGTGCATTAACAGCTTTTAATCCTCATGCTGTAAATGTTAAGTCTGAAATTGATCTTTATAATGCATCTACTCTATTACTTGGTAAATTTCCGGTTCTTTGTGCTTGGACTTATAGACTGAAATTAGGTTTACCCCTAAACTATTCTGACAATAGTTTAGATTATCCTCATAATTTTTATCAAATGATGTTTAAAATTCCTACTGATAAATTTGAAACTGATGAAGTGATAGTAGATGCGATTAATAAATTATTAATTTTACATGCAGACCATGAACAAAATTGTTCTGCTTCCACTGTTAGGATGGTAGGATCTGCACATACAGGCTTATTTGCTTCAATTTCTGCCGGTGTTTCTGCTTTATGGGGTCCATTACATGGTGGAGCTAATCAAGCTGTGATTGAAATGCTTGAGATGATTAAAGATGATGGTGGGGATCTTCAAAAATGGGTAGATAAAGCTAAATCTAAAGATGATAGTTTCAGACTTATGGGCTTTGGACATAGAATTTATAGGAATTTTGATCCTCGAGCAAAAGTAATTAAAAAAGTTGCCGACAATGTTTTTGAAAAATTGGGTATTCATGATGAAACTTTAGAAATTGCTAAAAAACTTGAGAATGTAGCACTAAATGACCCCTATTTTGTTGAAAAAAAATTATATCCAAATGTAGATTTTTACTCCGGAATTATATATCGTGCCCTTGGAATTCCTACGGAAATGTTTACTGTAATGTTTGCTTTAGGACGATTACCTGGCTGGATTTCTCAATGGAAAGAAATGAGACTTAACGGAGAACCTATAAATAGACCCAGACAAATATATGTGGGTAATCATAAAAGAGATTACATATCTATTAGTGAAAGAAAATAAATAAACTCTTATTTTTAATTAAAATAATATTATTAAAAAAAAAAGCTATAACTTTAATTAGTTAAAGCTTTTTGTTTTTTAATAAATTAATAAAAATGACTGAGAATTTTTTACATTATATTTGGCTGTATAAGAAGTTTAATTTATTTAATTTACATGCTTCTTCCGGGCAAAAAATAGAAATTATTAAATCTGGAATACTCAATAAAAATTCTGGTCCGGATTTTACGATGTCTAAAATATTAATAGATGGAATTGAATGGAATGGTAACATTGAAATTCACACAAAATCTTCCGATTGGTTAAAACATAATCATGAAAATAATGATTCTTATAAAAATATTATTTTACATGTTGTTTATATACATGATAAAGAAATTCCCTCTTTAATTAAAAATAATATTCCAACTCTTGAGTTGCAGTCTTATATTCCGGATCAGCTAATTAAAAACCATAGTTTTTTATTTTTTGACCCATTTTATTTTATTCCTTGCGAAAAATTAATAGATAAATATCTTCTAACTCCTAATTTTTCAATTTCTGAACATTTATATATCAATAAATTACAAGAAAAATTAGAAAAGATAAAACAATTATGTCATTTACTAAATAATAATTGGGAAGCTGTTTTAGCTACTACTTTGGCTTATTCTTTTGGATTAAAAATTAATGCCGAAGCATTTGAACAATTATTTCTTTCAATTGATTATAAAATTATACAAAAATTATCTTATAAGCCTATTTTATTAGAAGCTTTATTTTATGGCTTAACTAATAATTCTTTTAAACATAAAGACGATTCTTATTCTCTTTTACTAAAAGAAGAATTTAACTATCTTAAATCAAAATTTTTACTAACTAAACAAAATATAGAATTAAAATATTTTAGATTAAGACCTTCTAATTTTCCTACCATTCGCCTTTCTCAATTTGCTCATCTATTATCTTTATACCCTAATCTATTTTCTCATGTGGTAGAAAGTAAGAGCATTGATCAATATTTTAATTTACTTGATAAAGTATATGCATCTGAATATTGGAATAATCATTATGTATTTGGAAAAGAGTCAAAGTTAAATGTAATAAAAAAACTATCGAAATCTCAAAAGGAATTAATTGTTTTGAATTCTTTTATCCCTATAAAATTTACTTATTCATTAAGTATTGGTAAATCTATGATAGAAGAAATTATAGATATAACAAATAAAATACCTGCAGAAAATAATTCTGTAATCAATAAATTTAAAAAACTGGGATTTCCTATAATTTCTGCTTTAGATAGTCAAGCATTTTTAGACTTGTATAAAAATAAATGTAGTAATAAACAGTGTTTAACCTGTTTAATAGGACATCAGATCCTAAAATAATTTATTTTATATCAATTATACCTAAAACTTCTTTTTTGTAAAAAGGTCCACCAGGATATTTTGCCATATAATCTAAATTTAACCAAATTTTACCATCCAAATCTGTATGATAGAACAATCTTTTTCCTTTACTTTCATTAGGAAAAAGTTTACCTTTAATTAAATAGTTTATGGTTTCTAAATCACTTTCATCTCCAATATATATTTCAGGATATATGTGTCCTGTTGTATAAATTAAACGTGGAGTTCCTCCTATAATTTTAATACATGCTCCCATTAAAATAGAGTAGTCATCACAATCTCCAGATTGGGTTAGAATAGATTCACTTGCCTTTGCATAATATTCATGTCCAATCGGATCATGGACATAATTCCAATTTTCATTTATTTCTTTAAAAATTGCAAAACTTTGTATTATTGTTCTATACCTGACTTCTTCCTGAGATTTTTTAAAATATTTATTAGTCGCATTTAAAGCATAATTTCTGACCATTATATTCGTATAGTCAATGGACTTTAATATTTTAGCATCTGAAGAATAAAAAGATATTTTATCCAATAATACTTTTTGGGGTTTATTACTTTCATCCATTGAAAGGATCATCGCATTATAATCTTCTGCTAATTCAGAAAAACCATATCCCTCTCTATAAGACTCTATAATTAGGAAAACTAATAATCCTAAACATATTATGACAAATAATTTTCTTAAAAATTTAACTATAATAAAAAGAATTATAAGAATTAAAATATACAATAGAATTCTATCTAAATTATATATCCAGTCAAAATTGGGTAAATTCCTGTGAACGATTATAAAAATAGGTAAAGAAATAGCAATTATTGCAGCATATAAAATAATATTTTCTATAAGTTTCCAACTGTTACGAAAACTATTTTGTTCTCTTTTATTAGTTGATCGACTATGCACATTAGATTCCATAATTCTATTTTTCTTTATAAACTAAATATGCTAAAAAAGCTAACGGAATAAGCATAATTAATAAATAATTAATATGTATAGGAATAGAAAATAAAATTGAAAATAAAACAGCTACAATTATACCAAAAACAGCTCCCCCTAAATGAGCTTCATGACCAATATTACCTAACTGAGCCCTCATTCCATAAACTGAATAAGCTAAATATATAATTCCAAATATCCACCCTGGAATTGGTACAGGAATGGGAAAAATCAATATTTCTATGGTTGGTGAAAATGCTATAGACGCAAATAAAATACCGGAAACTCCTCCGGAAGCTCCTATAGCACTATAGTAATTTTCTTTTTTATGCCTATCTAATGATAATAAATTACCTGTTAATATAGAGCCAACATATAAGATCAAAAAAAATATAATTCCACAATTTTGTATAATTAAATTTGAGAAAAAATAGAAAGTAAACATGTTAAAGATTAGGTGCATTACATCACCATGTAAAAATGCAGAAGTAATCATTCTATCCCACTGCCTACTTTTTATAATAGCTCCAACATTAAACTTATATCTGTCAAAAAATATAGGATCGTTAAATCCTTTAAAACTAAAAATAACTGTAACAGCGATTATAATTATTGTAATAATATTCATATTCATTCAAATCTTCTTATATCTACTTCATTTTGTAATTTTATAGAATACTCCATAAAATCATATATTTCCTCTGCCATTGTAGGAGCTAACATAACCCCTCGACTTCCTAAGCCATTAAAAATATAGACATTAGATTTTTCAGGATGACATCCTAATAAAGGTCTTCTATCTATTACTGTAGGTCTTATTCCTGCAAATTGTTTTATAATTTTATAATCTATTTGTAAAAATTTGTTTAAATTTTCTATTAATTCTATTTTTCCTTCTTCTGATATTTCATCATTTACTTCTCTGTAATAGTAGGTTGCTCCCACATAGTAATAATCTTTTTCCATAGGCATAATAAAAACTTTAGACTTAACTATGTCTTTTAAGCCTAAGCCATTAGCATGTATAACCATAGTTTCTCCTTTTAACCCTTCCATAGGCAGATGTTTAAAAAAAGGATTTTCTTTAAGTGCATATCCATCACAAAAAACTAGTTTACCTGCTTTAAGCCCTTTATATTCAATATAATTAGATTTAATTACTAGTGAATTAAAATCAAAAATATCATCTATTAACTGATTTTTTGAAATTAAATATTTCCTAAATTCTCTTAATAATTCTCTTACAAATATTTTACCACAATGTTTAACCTTACCATATCCAAAATTAGCTTTTATAAAGGGATTTATATTTTCATATACATTAGAATCTAAGAAAGGAATTAAATTTTCATTTCGTTGAGACTTTTTTATCCATGTTTTTACTTCATCTTCATTTGAAAAAATTCTATATAAATTAGACTGATAAACTAACTTTACTTGTAATAATTTTTCCAATTGAGTAAATTCATCTATTAGTTTTGTAATTTCCTTCTGGGCATTCCATACAGGTGTAAATCTCTTTAAAACAACAGGATTATACATACCGGAAGAAACAAATGAAGCTGAATTAGATACTATATCAACAACTTTAAAGGTTTTATTCTCTTTAATTAGTTTATGAGACAAACATGTACCTGCTAATCCTTGACCTATAATAAGATAATCTAACATAAATTTATATTTAAGGATTAAATTTGATAATTTAATTACATATTATAGCAAAGATAAAAAAAAGTCCTAAATCATAATAATTTAGGACTTTTTATAAAAATAAAGTTTTTTTTAATAATTCCACATATTATTTTCTTTTTGTAGAATTTCATTTTTTATACGATTACTTTCTTCCAGCTGAGCTTTAGAATCTTTGGGAATATAATTTGCAATTTCCCCATCACCATACTCAGATTGATACTTATATATGATAGAACTAAATCTTCTAGCATTTAATACATCATCATAAGTTATTGAAGAAGAACCATTTTTTGAATTAAATATCGTGTAACTAGTTAAAACATCTCTTGCATCCGGATAATAGATCCAAAATAAATCAATCATTTCATCTCCCCCTTCATAACCCAGCAATGTTGCATCTGTTAAACCCATTGTTTGAGGATCTGGCCCCATAGGAGCAATTCCTAATAAACGATATTTCATTTGTCCCAACCTTTTATCGATATACCACATACCTTTAATCTTAATTAACTTAACTTTTTTAGTATCTGTTTTAAAATGATCGGTACCTTCTAAAATATCTTGTTTAGTTATAGTTTCTCCTGAGGCTCTTTTTTCCTGCAACCAATCCGATTCTCTAACTGCCTGAATTTTATTTTTTATATTGGCAGAATCTACTCTTGCTGTGAAATTATCATCATCATAAACTTCTTTAATTTTTCCTGACATCATTCCTTCAAATAAAGCATCATAAAGAGATACATAATTTGCAGAAACATCATTATAGGAATAATAATACGGTTGATTTAATTTTTCATTTAAATCTATAATCTCCCATACAACTTTAGACCAAAGAATATCTTTATCTTCTATATATCCATATGGAAGAACAGTTTGTTGGGTGGATATAGTATCTGTTTTATTAACAATATCATACTTTTCTGCCCTCATTTTTCTTAGTTCTTCAGGAGATTTCGCATTCAAAATATTTTGAGAATATACTCCTGTGTTAATCAATATTGTTAAACAAAATACTAGATATTTCATAGTAAAATTAAAATTTCAATGTTATTGTACATTAATTAAAATTGGAGAGATATTCTGCTGAGCTACTCCTGTAGCTGTAGCAGAGATGTCAAATATTAACACCTGATCTCCTGACTTAGCTCTTGATAAAACACCTGAAGCAGCTCTTAATGAGTTACCTGAAACTACAGATGTTGGTAATCCTGTAACTTTTACTTTAAATCCAGTAACGTTAAATGAAACAGGGAATTCAAAGTCTGGAATTGAAGCACCTACTGTCTGATTTGGTAAAGAAGATGCCGGCATTGCTAAAACATTTCTACCTCTAATTTCTCCCTGTGCTTTTGGTACATTTTTAATTCTGAACGTTACTGTTTTACTAACAGATTTTCCTGAAGAAGTTCTTCCTGAAATTGTAAAAGTGGTAGTTGCACCTCCTCCTGCTCGGTAAATCCATCCACCTCCAGATCTAGAAAGGCTTCCATTAGACGTACTCATATTTATAGTTGATGCATCTACACCTGTAACAGAGCCACTCATCGGGTTATCTACACCTCTATAAACTACATTCATCTTATCTGCAACAACACTTGCTCCTGTAGGCATTTCTTTTGTAGTTTCATAAACTACTTCATAGGTTTCATTAAATGACTCTGTTTTAACTCCATTTGGAGTTTCATAAGAAATAGAACCTGAAAGTTTTTGTACTCCAGAACCGGTTGCTGTCATACCTATTACAGCCTTACCTCCAGATAATGGTATACTTCTTCCATTTAAATTAATAGAACCTTTTAATGTATTATCATAAGCTCCAAAACCAACAACTACATCAAATCTTTCTCCGGTTTTTACATATTTAGGAGAAGATACAATAGGTACAAAAGCTTTTAATTCTATTTCGTCCTGAAGCTTATTTGCTAATAAATCTCTTACTCTATTTCCTTCTTCCGTACGAATATTAGCTTCTAACCTTGACAAATTGGTTAAAGCTGCAATCATTGGTTGTTCATAAAACTGATTAACCAACCATGATTTACCTTTTTTATTAGAAAAATTAAATAATTGTTTTATTCTGTCTTGAGACTTTTTATCCATGCCTTCTTGCATAAATTTTACAAAAGTCTGAACTTTATCTACCATACTTTTAACGGATTTAGTAGGTACATTATCGCTAACAAAGAAAACTTTATTTACAACGTCTGTATTTTGTAAAGAATTATAATTGGTCTCTTGTCCATTTTCCGAACCTGTATAACCTGAAGCTGTTTTTAGGGCTGTTTTAACAGATTCTATTTCTTTAATAGCTTCATCTGCTTGTTTCCTTAATGAATTAGCTTTTTCTGAAATCCCCACATATCCTTCATCACCATCCTCTTTCTTTTTTTCTATTTGTTCGTAAAATGTTGAATTATTTAAATTGGTTAATGATGTGGAAAGTTCAAGAGATTCATTAACCCCTTCAAAGGATCTTAAAACTTCTCTATCAACATTCATAGCCATCATTGCAATAAACACTAAATACATTAGGTTTATCATTTTTTGACGTGGTGTGCCTGCTGCTGCCATATTACTTATTTAATTTAATTTAAAAAATTATTAAGCTTTCATGGCATTTAACATACCCCCATATACTTTGTTTAAGTTGTTTAGGTTTGATGTTAATTCTTCTAATTGTTTTTGAAATTGAGCAGAATTTTCTCCTGCTTTGGCTAAATCTTCAACAAATTTTTGATTGATTTCTGTATATTTTTTACCTTCTTCTAATTGTAGTTGATATAAAGCATTTAAAGATTCCATATGAGTTGCAGCTTTAGTTAACTGGTCTCCATATTTTTGTGTAGCTGAATTGGCTTCTACTGTTTTGTTAATTTCGCTAACAGCTGCACCAAAATTTTCTATACCTCCTCTTAACCTGTCAAATAAATTAGCATCTAATTTAGCTTGCGATAACATTTGATCTAATTTTGTCGATAAAGATACTTCTGCTTCTTTAATAAGTTTTTCTTCTTCAGGTACTTTGACTTTTCTTTCAATTGGTTTACCGTCTAAAAGTTCAGGGTATGCTTTTTCCCACTCATACTCTCCTTTTGGTGTATCAAAAGCAAAAACTACAAATATAAAAGCTTCTACTATTAATCCAATTCCTAGTACAAAACTACCTGAGATTGGTCCTAAAGATAAGTGATTTACTTTAAAAAGAGCCCCTAAGATAACTACTGCGGCACCTAGAGAATAAACCATATTTAATACTTTATCTTTTGAACTTGATTTTGCTGCCATAATAATTTAATTTTTCTTATTTTATAATTTTTTGTTAATTTAATTTTTATCTTATTTGATGTTTTTGTATTGAAGGATATTTTACTTTAGCTCCTTCCGGTGTTGTCTGTACTCTTCTAAATCCTATATAACTTCTTGCGGAATCTTTATGTTCCCAGTCTCTTTCGCTAAGCATTAACATGTACCCTATATCTTTCCAAGACCCTCCTTTTATAACTTTTCTCGGATCTTCAATTCTATTACCAAGATAAGGATTTAAAGTAGAAGAAATTATGTACGAACTATTGTTGTACGCAGATATCGTCCACTCCGAAACGTTCCCAGCCATATCATATAAACCAAATCCGTTTTTATGAAATGACTTCACCGGAGCAGTATATAAAAAGCCTTTTTCACTTTCCATATAATCTCCTCTTTTAGGTTTAAAATTAGCTAGATAACAACCTCTATCATCAATTAAGTAAGGACCTCCCCAAGGATAAGGAGCATTTTCTAAACCACCTCTTGCAGCATATTCCCATTCAACTTCTGAAGGTAATCTATATGGAAATATTCTTTCTTTTCTCTTTTTTAAACTTTGATTGTAATCGTTTTTTGCTTTTGTACTGTATGCACAAAATGCTCTTGCCTGATCCCAAGTTACTCCTACAACAGGGTATTTGGAATATGCTTTATGCCAAAAATATTGTTCAAAAAGAGGTTCATTGAAAGAATAATTAAAATCTCTCAACCAAACTGTAGTATCTGGATAAATTGCTATAGATTCTGTCTTCATAAAATTTTTCCCTCTTCCTTTATTTTTGACTGCTTCTAACTGATCTATCCAAGTAAATCTATATATTAATTTTCTACTATCAAATACTCTTTCGTTATTGAAACGCTCCTCAGGAGGATAATAAAGAGATTCCATTGCTTCTGCATATGCTACATCAGGATAATTCCTAGTAGACCATTCAATTGGAACAGACCAGTCCAATTTTTTAGTTTCGTCATATCCATCTCTTCCACCATGTTCTTCTAAATATTGTTGATATGCTGATTGTTCTTCTTCAGATTTTTTATTTAGATAAGCGTATCTTTCTATTCCATCATCTCCATTTCCTCCTCCACCTTCACCTCCAGCTTTTTCCGCTAGTGTGGACCTTACAATAGAGTCTCTAACATAATTCACAAATACTCTATATTCTGCATTTGTTACTTCTGTATCATCCATATAAAATGCAGAAACAGTCACAGTAGTTAATGGTGATTTTGTATCGGTTCCTGTAAAATCCATGTCTGATTGTCCTAAAACAAATGCTCCTCCAGGGATTGGAACCATGCCATAAGGTCTTTTAGAAGACCATTCTTGCCCTTTTTGTGTCACTACAATCTCCCCTTGTATACCTGGCTTACCTGCCTTTCCTTTTTTAGATTTAGAAGATTTACAAGATGTAATTGCGGTTACCGCAAATAAGAGTAATATAACTTTTCTCATTATAAACATTATGTTTCTTAAAAAATGTAAAACTAATATTTTTTTAGTTCATTTAAAAATTTTTGTTTGTTATAAACGAAATTAATATTTATTAAGTTTTTAATTTTATAAAAATCGTTTAAACGTTTTCCAATATCTTTCGGGAATATTCCCTTTTAATGCTTCTTTATAATCTTTTTCTGAACAAGGAACTAAGAATGTTGACTTTTTTTCATATTCGAAATTTACTGCTAACCACCATTTATCAACATATTTATCTTTCAAAAAAATTAGTTCTTTATCTTCATGTAATACAATATATTTTATGTATTCTTCATTTTCATAATATTGTTGTTGGTTCTTTCCTTCTATAAAGTACCATAACATTTGAGAAACTAACTTTTCATTCATTTTATTGTGTGAATATCCTAAAAAATTAAATATTCCTAGAATTTTTATTTGTTTAGATAATCCAACATATTTTGTTAAAGTACATATTTCTCTATTTGTAAAACCATTGGGGGTACTTCCAGAAGAAAGGCTCCCATCAATTGATTCTATTGAATCTAAATTAATTGCAATAAAATCAGAACTCCTAAATACTGGTTCAGAATTTTTTATATTCTCTGAAATATCTCCTAATCTATATCCTTCAAAATCAATACTATTAAGTATTTTTAATGTAGGTTTTGAAACAAAATAACTCTGATACCCTATGTTTGCAAAATTAAAAAGTAAACTTGGCTCTTGCAACATCATTTGGTATAAATAATTTTTATCTGTATTTACTTCTATAGAGTTATTTATTTCTATTTTTGAGTCTATTGCTGTATAGTTTAAGGGTTTATCTAATTTTGAAAGTGCTTTATATATGGATAAGTTTAAGCTTATACTTCCTCCTAAAACTATAGGAAAAACTTTCATTTTTAAAAGAACTTCAATTACACGTTGTAATGCAAAATTAGTGTCTTCCCAATCTTTTCCAGGAGCAATATCTCCTAAATCATATAAATCTATATCCCAATCATTCCAAATTAATTCATATAATTCTTTTCTTATGAGTCTAATGTTCGAATATTCTTTACTGCATAAAGATCCTCTTAAATCCGGACAACCGATTATAGCGATACTATTTTCTTTTAACTTATTCTTCCAATAAAGTTTTACCTTATTCCCTATGGAATTGGGATGTAAATGAATCATCGATTCATCGACAGGATGCAAATATTCTTGTAAGGTTTTCACTAATTTTTTTTAGACTTTGCCTTAGTTTTACTTTTGGGCTTTGTTGCTTTTTCCGATATTATTTTTTTAACCTCTTCTAATGTCAATTTTTCAGCATCTATCTCTTTTGATATTCTGTAATTTTCTTTTCCTTTTTTAATGTAAGGTCCCCATCTACCCATAAGTATCTCGATTACAGGGTCTTCTTGATCAAAAGATTTTATAAATTTATTTTTGTCAGCACTTCTTTTAGTTTCTATTAATTCTATTGCTCTTTCTAAGGTTATTGTGGATATTTCATCTCCTTCTTTAGGCTTTAATGATACAAATTTATTATCGTGCTTTACATAAGGACCAAATCTTCCTACATTTACCTCCACTTTTTTTCCTTCATACTCTCCTAAATACCTTGGCAATTCAAATAATTTAAGGGCTTCTTTCAGGGTTATGGTATTAATTTGTTGTCCAGGCATTAAACCAGCAAATCTAGGTTTTTCTTCACTATCTGTATCTCCTATTTGGACCATAGGACCAAAACGACCTATCCTAGCATATACATTTTTTCCACTTTCAGGATCCTGTCCTAATAGTTTTTCTCCTGTAGCTCGCTCTGCAGTTTTTTTTACATCTTCTACATGTGGATGAAAATCTTTATAAAAATCTGTGAGCATTTCTTTCCAATTTTCTTCTCCTTCTGCAATGTTATCAAAGTCTTCTTCTACTTTTGCAGTAAAATTATAATCTAATATATTGGGGAAATTTCCTATTAGAAATTCATTTACTACTAATCCTATATCTGTAGGAAATAATTTTCTTCGATCTCCTGCATAATTTTCTTTCTCTTTACTTTCTTTTATTATTTTGTTTTTTAAAACAATTTTTTGTATTTCTCGTTTTTTAGGTTCCAGATCTCTAATTTCTACATATTGTCTTTTTTGAATGGTAGAAATTGTAGGTGCATAAGTAGAGGGTCTTCCTATCCCTAATTCTTCGAGTTTTTTTACCAGAGATGCTTCATTATACCTGGCAGGAGGTCTACTGAATTTTTCTGTTCCTACTATTTCTTTTAGATTCA
Source organism: Apibacter adventoris (assembly GCF_002964965.1). Taxonomy (NCBI): domain Bacteria; kingdom Pseudomonadati; phylum Bacteroidota; class Flavobacteriia; order Flavobacteriales; family Weeksellaceae; genus Apibacter; species Apibacter adventoris. The sequence goes on along the minus strand of NZ_PSZN01000004.1, from coordinate 61,192 downwards.
ATACTTCTCCTTTTTCTACTTTAGGTAAAAGCCCTTCTTCCTTTTCTTCATCATTACTAAATTCATCTTCTGATTGTATATGATATAGTTTTAAAAATCCATCAAAAACAATTACCTCTCCTTTTGCAATAAATTTTTCCTGAAAGTCCGGATTAGTTATTTCAATTATTGTTCTTTCCAATTGGGCATCTGACATTTGAGAGGCTAATGTCCTACGCCATATTAAATGATATAATTTTTTTTGTGCTTCATCTGTCCCTGCTGTTTGAATAGCCAAATTTGTAGGTCGTATAGCTTCGTGAGCTTCTTGGGCTGACTTACTTTTTGTTGTAAATTGTCTGGATTGTAAATATTTTTCTCCAAATTGTTCTTTAATTACATTTTTAGCCAAATTAATAGCTTCCTCAGATAAATTTACACTGTCTGTTCTCATATAAGTTATATGTCCTGATTCATATAACTGTTGAGCAAGCATCATTGTTCTACTAACTGAAAATCCTAATTTGGAAGCTTCTTGTTGTAAGGTAGAAGTTGTAAATGGTGCTGAAGGGGTTCTTTTTCCAGGTTTAGTTTCTATATTTGAAACAACAAATTCTTTTGATTGAGCTTTTTTTATAAAATTTAATGCCTGAGAATATTCACTAAAATCTGTATTAAGTTTACTTTTTAGTAAATTTTGTGTATTATTAAAAAAATTTGCTTCTATTTTGTAGCTGGGAACAGATACGAAATTTTGTATTTCAGTTTCTCTTTCACAAATTAAACGCACTGCTACTGATTGTACTCTTCCTGCAGATAAACCAGCTTTTACTTTTGACCAAAGAATAGGAGACATTTCAAATCCTACTAATCTGTCTAAAACTCTACGTGCCTGTTGCGCGTTAACTAAATTAATATCAATATCCCTTGGATTCTGTATTGCTTTTTGAATTGCATTTTTAGTAATTTCATGAAATACTATTCTTTTCGTATTTTCAGGTTTTAATTTCAATTCATTATATAAATGCCAAGCTATGGCCTCTCCTTCCCGATCTTCATCGGAAGCCAACCAAACAACTTCTGCTTTTTTAGCTAATGATTTTAATTTTTTAACTACTTCTTTTTTATCGGAAGAAACTTGGTAAATGGGCTCTAATTTTTTCATATCAATCCCCATATCTTTTTTAGCTAAATCAGTTATATGTCCATAACTTGATTCTACTTCAAAGTCCTTTCCTAGAAATTTTTTTATGGTTTTTGCCTTTGCTGGCGATTCCACAATTACCAAATTCATGTGTAAAATTTTTTGCGAAATTAGAAATTTTTTATTAATTTTTAGTTTTAGTTTGTTTTTTTATTTTTAGGCTAAAAAATTATATTCTTTATAATTTATTAATATTCATTAAAATGTAATTTAGTCCATTGTCTCTTTTCTTCTTCATATGATTTTATTTTTTATTTTTGAAATGAAATTCTTTATTTGTATTATGAAAAAATAATATTTTTATTCTTTTTATACTGCTCTCTGTGGGGACAAAAGAAGAGCATATACTAAACAGAACTCCCTGATAATTTATCTTATGAACTTATTTCAAACAAAATAAACACTGATAATATCCGAATTAAAAAAATAAAAACTACGACTCTTGAAGAAAATGGAATAGATGGTTTTTCCCTATCCTATGAAAAAGCTAATACCCTTACTTTTGACGCTTTATTTTCTTTATATAAATATTCTTCTCAAGATTATATTAGTAAAGGTTTAGCTTTTTATGAAAAGAAAAAACAATACTTACGATCTAAAGTTTGCTAATTTAAATGCTTTTTTCTGCCTTAGCTGTAATAATGCTGGTATCCAGGATTTTTATCTACACAGAGATACTCTTGTCATCGATATTCTTTGGGGGCCAAGCATTGCTCCTCAATTTAAAGAGTTTCATTTTATTTTTAACAAAAAGAAACAAAACTGGTTTTTAACTTCTACTATTTCATTAGGAGGAAATGATGCCGGCACTGTTTCAAATTCTTATTATAAAATATTAAATCCTATAATTTCAATTAAAGATTTTTATGCTGAAAATTCTTTAGCCCTATTTAATCAAAAAGCAGAAAGCATTTCTATTGGCTTTGAACCGGGAAATTTTAAAAAATTACTTGAGCAGCTAAAAAATATCAAGGAAAAAAATCAGGAAAAATATTTAGAAAAAATTCTAACAGAACGTGAAATATTTTTGATCTCTTATCAATATAGTTATAATAGAGTATCAGATATTGATTATTCTACAATAACGCTAAAAAATGTGCAATACGCCAATGACTGTGGTTACTATTTAGAACAAATGAACATTCTTAATCCTGCTGAAGAGTTACTAAAGAATGTTATACGTCAATTTCCTGACCGAATGGTTGCTTACTTGAATTTGGGAGATGTATATAGAAAAAAGAAAGCCCTGAAAAATGCTACTTACAATTATCATATATATGTTAATATGATGATGAATAAGGGATTGAGTGATAAAATCCCTTTATATGTATTGGATTACATTAATTAAATTTTCTGTATTTGATCGGATTCATATATATGCACATTTAAAAGATTTTCTTGGACTGTTTTATACATAGCATAAGCCACTTGTGCCGCTTGTATAGGTTTGTATTTTTTTAATCTTCCTAATAAAAATATAGAAAAAAATGACAGTATAATCCCCCCTACTTTTTCTCCAATTCTTATTTCTTTTCTTTTACCTAATAAAAATGGAGGGGCGAAAAATAAATGTTCCTGAAAATTTCATTTCTTGTATTCTTTTTTCTAAAATTCCTTTAGTTTTAAGATAATAATTGCTTGATTTGGGATTTGCTTTTATTGAAGTTATTAGCAAAAAGTTCTTCATTCCATTCTCTTTTGCTATTTCTGCAAATTTTACAGGGTAATTGTAATCAATTTTCATGAAATTTTCTCTGGTTTTGGCTTTTTTTATTGTAGTTCCTATGCAACAAAAAAAATCATCTCCTTTTATATACTCAGTATAAAGATCTATGCTATTAAAATCAATGCTGTATTGTATTAGTTTACTGTTACTTAATTCTATCTTTTTTCTTACAAAAATTATAACTTTAGAATATTCTTTACTTTTTAAAAGAACATCTACTAATTTACTTCCAACTAATCCTGAAGCACCTAAAACTACTGCTGTTTTCATTCATATTTTATTTATTACTTATGAGGTGAACAATGTGTGTTTTAAAATTGTAAATATTCTTTGATCTTTATGAAAATTACGAAAAATTATTAGGATATGAAATTTTTGTTTATATTTTTTTATTGCATCAATAAAAATTTATTCTGACATGATACTATTTAAATTTTTAGACGTGGATGTAATATCTATTTCTTTTTCTAAATTTTACATCTTCATGATGTTTGCTATATCCACTGATAAATATTTAATTTATTTATCCGTAGCCGACTTACTTTAATCTCCCCTTGATAAATGACTGTTTATAAGTCATTTATTTTTTTTGTATACTACAAAAGAGAACTACTAAAATATCTCTATTCTAATATTTTTGATAATTTTCGTTTCCTAACCTTTACAATACCATTTCCTATTTTAATTATTTTGATTTACAACATATGAGAAAATATAATCTGTTCTATTGTAAAAATAACTCTATTTCTCTTTCATAGCCTGATAGATATTAAAATGTATTTATGAATTAACATGTTTATTATTAAATGTTTGTGAAAGTAACCAGTGAATATATTATGGTTCTTATTTTGATTATAAAAAATTTCAGCTTAATAATGCCAAATCTTTTTTTTAATATATTTAGTTATAATTCTAAAGTTTCCCTTTTATAATTTGATCTACTACTTCCGGATTAAGTAAAGTAGAATTATCTCCTAATCCTTCCAATTCGTTAGATGCTATTTTCCTTAATATTCTTCGCATAATTTTTCCTGATCGGGTACGTGGTAAACCTTTTACAAATTGTATTTTATCTATTTTTGCTATCGGACCAATGGTTCTAGATATTCTGGTTTGAATTTCTTTTTTCACCAATTCTTCATCTTCCGGCTTTTCATAGGTAATAACAAAAGCATACAATGCATTTCCCTTTATATCATGAGGAAATCCTACAACTGCGGATTCAGTAACCAGATAATGTTCATTAATAACATTTTCTATAGGTGCAGTACCTAAATTATGTCCTGAAACAATAATTACATCATCTACTCTTCCTGTAATTCTATAGTTACCTGCTAAATCTCTTAAACCTGCATCTCCTGTAAAATATTTTCCTTTATATATACTAAAATATGTATCAATATATCTTTGATGATCTCCATAAATAGTCCTTGCCATTCCTGGCCAAGGGTATTTAATACATAAGTTCCCCTCTCCTTTAACTGTTTCTATCTCTCTGCCTTCACTATCCATTAAACAAGCCTGAATTCCTGGTAACGGTTTAGTTGCAAAAGCTGGTTTTGTAGCTGTAATACCGGCTAAAGGAGCAATCATAAATCCTCCCGTTTCAGTCTGCCACCATGTATCTACAATAGGACAATTTCCTTTCCCTATTTTTTCATTATACCATTCCCATGCTTCTTCATTAATGGGTTCTCCTACGGTTCCTAATACTTTTAAAGTGCTTAAATCATGGTTTTCAACATAATGTATGGGTTGTGCTTCTAATGATCTTATAGCGGTAGGAGCTGTATAAAAATGTGTAACTTTAAATTTATCTATTATTTCCCAAAACCTTCCATAATCGGGATATGAAGGAGCTCCTTCAAACATAACAGTAGTTATACCTGAACATAAGGGGGCATAAACTATAAATGAATGCCCGGTAATCCAACCTATATCGGCTGTACAAAAATAAACATCTTCTGGATCTCCTATTTGAAATACATTTTTAAATGCATAGGTTACATAAACCATATATCCTCCACAAGTGTGTACCATACCTTTAGGTTTGCCTGTAGATCCTGAAGTATAAAGTATAAATAAGGGATCTTCTGCATCCATTTCTTCTGCTGGACATATAGAACTGGCTTTTTTCATTTCTTCATGCCACCAAAATTCTTTTTTTCCTTTTACTTCTACTGGCTTATTGGTTCTGTTGACAATTAATACTGTTTCTATAGATGGAGTTTCTTGAAGAGCTTCATTTACAATTGCTTTTAAATCTATATATTTTGAACCTCGATAGTTACCATCACAGGTAATTAATAGTTTACATTCGGAGTCATTTATTCTAGAAACCAAAGCTGTGGAAGAAAATCCTGCAAATACAACGGAATGTATGGCCCCTATTCTGGCACATGCTAACAAACTTATTAGCAATTCGGGAACCATAGGAAGATAGATACATATTCTATCTCCTTTTTTTATTCCTTTACTTTTAAGTACATTACTTAATTTACAGACTTCCTGATGTAATTCTTTATAAGTAAATTTTCTATGAAGTTCCTGTGGCTCATTAGATTCCCATAGTAATGCTATCTTATCTCCATTTTTTTCTAAATGACGATCTAAACAATTTTCGGTAATATTGAGTTTTCCTTCTTTAAACCATCGAAAATCGGCTCGATCAAAATTATATTCCAAAACAGATTTCCAAGGTTTCTTCCATAAAAATGTTTGGGCTACTTCACTCCAAAAACCTTCAGGTTGGTCAATACTTATATCATAAATTCTATCATAATCTATATTATCTTTAATAACCAAATCATCTATATTTTTTTCCTGAATTTTTTTTACTACATTTTCTGATTTAAAGGCTTGCTCTATTTCTGAAACAATTATGGAATTTTGATTGTTTTCGATTATTTTATAGTCTTCTCCTTCTGCTATTTTACTAAGTATATTTCTCTGTATTTCTGCTGATTTATTTTTTGGAAGCCTTTTTACGTAAATTACTTGTTTCAAATCTGCATTTATTCCCATTTTATCAACAACCTTTCCTCGCAATTCTTCTGTTAATTTATAAATATCAACTTGTTCAAAAGCTTTAATTACAGGTACTGCAATAATTGCTTGCCCTTTAACTGAATCTCTTACTCCAATAACTGCAACTTCTGATATTTTAGAGTGAGAAGATAATATTTTTTCTAACTCCATAACAGATAATCTTTGTCCTGCAACATTAATTATATCGCCTAAGCTTCCTGTTGTATAAAAATTCCCTTTTTTATCTTGATAACCTACTCCACCAGTATTATAATATTTCGATAATTTCATGGTTACAAATTCATCTTCAGGCTTATTATTATTTATGTAACTAAATGAACCTGGCGGTAAGGGTTTAACAGCTACAATTATACCTGTTTCTCCTGTTATTGATAATTGTCCATTAGAATCTACGATTTTCATATTAAAACCTCTTATTGGCTTTCCAATAGAATCTGGTAATGGATCTTTTTTTCCTTTTTTTATTATTTTCCCTAATAATGGCCAAGCACCTTCTGAATGCCACCATAAATTTGCAATTTCTACCTGACTATGTTTGCGTAACCATGTTATTATATCCTTTCCTGAATCTTCTCCCGATAGTACTATTCTATGTAAAGAGTCTACGTTATATTTAAAAAAGTATTTACCTTCTGAATCTGCATTTAATATTTTTCTTATATTGGTATGTGGCGTTAATAAAACTTTGACCTTATATTGCTGAATTATTCTCCAATAAGCTCCTGGATCGGGAGTTCGGATGGAGCTTCCTTCATAAATAACAGAAGTTGATCTGTTAATCATAGGTGCTAATACTAAAAACGTATGTCCTATTCCTCCTCCTATATCAAATGCCGTAAAAATAGTTTCATCTGGTTTACATTTTAATATGTTATTCATAACATCTTTTAATGCCACAGCGTAATCTCCTGTATTATATACAGCTCCCCTGGCACTACCTTTCACTCCTGATGTATATAATATATATGCCGGAAAGTTAGAGGTTACTTCTACATATTTTTCAGGGTTTGAACTATTTAATAATTCTTCAAAATCTACATCATGTTTGTTATGACTATGCATGAACCCCAATTTCCTGTTATATGTTATTATTTTATCAGGAGTATGATTTGAGAGAGATATAGCTTCATCTACAATAGGTTTAAATGAAATTATTCTATCTACATCAATACTAGAACTAGCTGTAATAACAATTTTGGGCTTACAATCATTTATTCGCATTGCTATTTCACTTGCTGAATATCCGCAATAAACAACTGAAAATGTGACACCTAATCGAGCACAAGCTAAAATAGAAAAAGCTGTTTCCGGTATCATAGGCATATATATAAGTGCTACATCTCCCTTTTTTAATCCTAATTTTTTTAATCCACCTGATAATTTTTCTACTTTTTCTTTAACTTCATTATATTTATAGGATTTCTGTATTTGTATATTGGGTGAATCAAATATTAAAGCTATATTATTTCCAAATCCATCGTTAATATGTTTATCAATACATAGGTAGGACAAATTGACAATTCCATCTTCAAACCAAATATCATGTCCTTCTTTTTGTGCATAAAATTTATTAGGGGTTTTAAACCAATTTATTTTATTAGCAGCATCCATCCAATAATTCCGCACATTTTGTTGATTGCTCTTTTCCATTTTTGACTTTAGTTTTAAGATATTTATTATTTATTTATCAATAAAAGTAGAAAAAAAATTAAAAAAAAATTAAAAAATACAATAATGATCTATTTATAATTAAATTAAAACTAATAATATTTAAAAATATAATTTTGTAATATTCTTATTTTTCATAATTTACATTATGTTTTATGTTATTAATGATAAATATCATGTTTAATGAAACCTTAATTAATCGCTTTATTATTTTTTATTCATATTTTATCATATATTCTAAAAACAACATGAAAAATATTAACAAATACACAATACTACCATAAACTTTAATATTAATTATGCATAAAAAAAGGACAATTGATATGTATCAATTGTCCTTTTAAACTAAATATTTTAAAGTAGTTACATTTAATAACCAAATAACTTGGTATTTAATGCTTGTAAAGCTTCTTTTTTAAATTTACTATCTATAACTACTGAAATATTATGTTCGCTGCCTCCATAAGAAATCATATGTAAAGGAATTTCTTTAAACGCATCTAATATTTTCACCCCATAACCTGCTTCTTTTTTGGCTAAATTTCCAACTATTGCTATAATAGTTTGATCTTTTTCTACCTCAACATTCGCTATTTCTTTTAATTCTGCTATAATATTATCCAAATAAGAAGCATTATCTATTGTTAGAGATACTGCTACCTCTGAAGTTGTTATCATATCAATGGAAGTTCTATATTTATCAAATATTTCAAATATAGTTTTGAGAAATCCATAGGCAAGCAGCATTCTACCACTTCTTATAGTTATAGCATAAATTCCATCTTTAGCAGCAACAGCTCGTATTCCATCTGGAGTTTTAATATTGCCAATTAAGGTTCCTTTGGCATCGGGCTGCATAGTATTTTTAAGAGATACCGGAATACCTCTTTTTTGAGCTGGAAGAATACAAGTAGGATGTAAAATTTTAGCCCCAAAATAAGCGAGTTCAGCCGCTTCTTCAAAGCTTAATTCATCAATTGGATGTGTTTTTTCTACAAATCGAGGATCGTTGTTATGCATTCCATCAATATCCGTCCATATTTGTATTTCTTTGGCTTCAATTACCGCTCCTATAATACATGCTGTATAATCACTACCTCCTCTTTGGAGATTATCTATATCACCTTGTGCATTTTTACATATATAACCTTGGGTTATAAAAAAATTTATCTCCGGATATTTTTTAAGCTCTTTTTGAATATGTTCTTCTATATAGGACATATCCGGCTCACCTTCCTTATTAATTCTCATAAAGTCTAAAGCCGGAAGTAAAATTGATTTTTCTCCTATTTCACTTAAATAATAATGAAACATATGAGTACTTAAAAGCTCTCCTTGCGATAATATGATTTTCTCTTCTTTTGCAGTAAATAAGGGATAATCAATAAAGGTCCTTATATACTCAAAATATTGATCTATTAATTCATTCCCTTTTTGTAATATAGTTTTATTTGTATATAAATCTTTTATTTCTTTTCTATACTTTTTTTCAAGAGCATCTATTAATTCTTGAGCTTTCTTAATATTTTTTTCATATAATGACTGAGATATTTCTACTAAAGAATTAGTAGTTCCACTCATAGCAGATAAAACAACTATTTTAGACTCTTGGTTTTTTGTCAGTTCTGCAAGATTCTTTATACGTTCAGCACTCCCTACACTAGTGCCTCCAAATTTTAATACTAACATTTTTATTTTATTATAAAATTGAAGCAAAAATACATATTTTATAAATTCCTATATTTATTTATTCCTTAAAAGATCATTTCAGGACATTAATAAAATTATTATAATTTCAATCTTCTATAATGAGTTTTATTTAATTATAGAACTAAATGTTTAACATATCTTATTTTTTTATTATATCATATATATTTTTAGAAAATATTTTTATATTTATAAAAAACACCTCTCTTTTTAATATTAAAAAATACGTTTAAAATAACAATTTCACAAATATTATCTATAAAATAAAAAATTAGGTGTCAAATAAAATAAAAAAGACCATTTTTTTAATAAAATATATTGTATATAATCATTTATTAATTTAGAATTTAAAGTTAGGAGATATTAAATTTGCTTATTTAAATCTAAATTAAAAGAATTTATTAAATAATTTACAAATAAATTTATTTAATAAAAATTTATATTAAATAAAGATCATACATTATTATTAAAAACAAAAAAGAAGCTTGATAATATAAGCTTCTTTTTTATTAAAATTATAATTATTTTATTTATCTTTTGATATATCTTTTATTTTACGTTTTGCTTCTGCGGTCATATCCCCTACTTTATCACTTATCTTATTCCCAAAATCTTCTGCCTTATCTGACATATTACTAAAAAATGTAGATATAGATTCTTTCATATTTTCATATTTCCCTTTAATAAATTTATCCCAATCTATGTGAATATTTTCTTTAACCATAAAATCTTTTAATACAGATAACGTTTTCATTGCTTGATCTTTAGTTAAACCTACTTCATTTTGAAGTTTTTCTAATATATTTTCCATAACTTAACATTATATTTTAAGAGTTATTATATTTGAAAAACAAAAATTAGACCCAATTTATATTTTTTCTAATAATTTGTCATTATTTTTAAAAAATTAAAATAAAAACATATTTTACATGATTAAATTAATATACATTAATGTTATGAAACATATATTTTACTTATGCATTATTTTCTTTTCTTTGACAAACACCTGTTTTACTCAAACCAGAAAAGAAAATACTATAGTAATCAATAAAAATGAACAAAACATAAATGATCTACTTTCTACTATTTGGGAAGAAAGCCAAACATATATTTCTAAAGGACAAGTTGCAGACTACATCCCTGAATTAAGTAAAGCAAATAAGAATTTAGTTGGAATCGCTATCATTGATAATAAAGGCAAACTATATACAAAAGGAGATACCCAAAACAAATTTACTATACAAAGTATTTCTAAAGTTATTGCTCTTATGATTGCCGTTAATGAAAGAGGAGAATCATACATTTTTGAACGAATGGGTTATTATGGCACCAACGCTCCTTTTAATTCTTTTGATGAAATTCAAACACAGAACAAACCTCTAAACCCTATGATGAATGCAGGAGCTATTGTTACAACTTCTTTAATACTAGGAAAAAAAGAAGAGGCCTATCTCAAAATTTTGAAGATGATACGTTTTATTACTAAAAATGAATCTATTACGATCAATCAGGCTGTATATCTTTCCGAAAAAAAAACCGGAAACCGTAACCGGGGAATGTTTTATTTATTAAAAAATTATGGCTTATTTGAAGCTGAGGATGAGGAAAGCCTGAATAACTATTTTAGACAATGTTCCATAGAAGTAAATGCAGAAGATTTAGCTAAAATCGGTTACTTTTTTGCTCATGATTGTACTCGTTTTGATGGTGACAAAACCTATTATAACCCGGAAATGAGCAAACTAATCAATTCTATAATGCTTACTTGTGGTATGTATGATTATAGTGGCGAATATTCACGTAAAGTTGGTTTTCCCTCAAAATCTGGTGTTGGTGGAGGAATTATGGGCGTTGTACCAGGAAAATACGGCATAGGAACCTTTAATCCTTCATTAGATAACCATGGAAACTCAGTTCCAGGAATTTATATTATGGAAAGCTTAAGTAAAAAGTTAGATTTAAGTATTTTCTAAAAAAAATCTTTTATTTTACAAAATTAATTATCTTAGCATCGCCTAGAATTAAATAACTAACAATAATGAAAAATATAATCACTGCTTTATTTTTATTATTTTTGACAAGTTGTGGTATCGGTAATTATCCTTTAACAACTTTTTATGTAAAAAACACTTCTGATAAGCCAATTAATTTTAAAGCATCCGTTTTAAAATTTTCTCAATTGAATGGTTCTTATGTCATTACACAAAGTTTTGAAGTACCTCCCAATGATAGCCTTTTAGTAAGACAAGCTTATTACAAAAAAGATGCAGAAAATCCCCAAAATTGGTTTACTAAATTTGATATTTTTCCTGTAGATGGGATCTCTTTAAATGACCCTAATTTACCTGTTAACTGGAGAAAATATTTTAAAAATGGGAAACCTATTTTTACGTTTACTTTAAACCAATAATTTATGAAAAAAATATCATTTCTATTTTTAATTTTATTTCCTGTTTTAGTTTTTGCCCAAAATGAAAAAATTTTTGAACGTCTTTCTGCTATAGAAGATAATAATGGTAAAATTTGGTATAATATTGATGGATATAGTATATCTAAAGAGGTTTTCAATTCTGAATTTAATGAAAAGGGATTAAAAAAACTTTACCGAAAACATGCTATTACGAATGAAGACCAAAAAACTAAAAACGATAGTATTATAATTAATAATTTATATGTATTAAAAGAAAAAAAAATATCTGATAGCCTAATAGAAAAAAATTCTTATTATTTTCTAGAAAACCCAAATAAAAGCACTACTCTTATCTGGTTTGGTAAAACAGGGGACACAGATTTATCTATGGAACAAACTTTGGTCAATTTAATTATTGAAAATAAAATTCCTAAAGAGAATTTTAAATCTATGAATATTGAAATTCTTGATTTTGCAGGAAGACCTATAGATTTAGGTAAAAATAATTGTTATTGGACTTTTCTCAACACTGTACAATGTCCTGACTATGGAGAAATGAACTGGTCTATCCATAAAAGTTTAGTTAACGCAAAACAATCTATAAAAAATCAACTTCTTTTAACTTTATCAAGAAAAGGTGGAAAAATTGACTCTGAAGAATGGGTAGATGTTGAATTTGAAGGAGTATCAACCAAAGCAAAAAAGATAATTTACTCTTTTAAAGGCATTAAATCATTAATAACCAAAATATATGGAGGCAATACACTTACTATATATTATGTAGCTGATAAAGTGAGAGATAAATATATAAGTTGCGTATTAAGTTTTTGGAATGACGAAGCCAGCTCAACTGGCTTATCTCCTTTATTAGATAAAATAATGTCTTTAAAATAAATTATTTATTTCTTAATATCATGTTTAAATTAATTATTTCAACTAAAATTAATTTAAATTTCTATTATCTTATAATACAACTAATAAATAATCTTAATTTTTTTAGATGAAAAAGTCCTAACTTTGTTATATGAAATTTTTAGTTTTTGATACAGAAACCACGGGTTTACCGGCAAATGCCCATGCTCCTGTTTCTGATTCCGATAATTGGCCTAGAATGGTGCAAATTGCCTGGCAATTACATGATGAAAATGGAGATTTAATTGAAAACTATGACTTTATTATCAAACCTGAAGGGTATGACATTCCCTTTAATGCTCATAAAATTCACGGTATCAGTACCGAAAAAGCATTAGCAGAAGGACATAATCTTAAAACGGTATTAGAGAAGTTTAATGCAGTATTGGCTGACAGTCCTATTTTAGTAGGACAAAATATAGCATTTGATATACCTATTGTTGGAGCAGAATTCTACAGGAAATCTATTCAAAATACCATTGCAAATCTATCTCTTATAGATACCGCTCGTGAAGGAACAGACTTTTGCGCACTACCCGGAGGAATCGGTGGCGGATTTAAGTTCCCTAAACTATCCGAATTGTATGAAAAACTATTCGGTTATAATTTTGACGAAGCACATAATGCGGCTGCAGACGTAAATGCTACTGCCCAAGCTTTCTGGGAATTAGTGAGACTTAAACAGGTTAGTCCTCAAAAATTGCATTTTACAGAAGAAGAGCTCAATACTTTTATCAAAAATCATCCGGAACCATTTCAACCTTTCGATATAGTAATCCGTCAACAGGTAAAAGATTTTAATGAACAATTAAAAGAAAAAAAAGAGGGGAATCATAAATCTGTAGAAAATATTAATTACTCTCATTTTTTTCATTTTCATAACCATTCCGTATATTCCATTCTTACATCAACCAGTAAACATTCAGACCTTATAAAAAAAACATTAGAGTATAATATGCCTGCTCTTGGTATAACAGATTCAGGAAATTTAATGGGAGCCTTTGCCTTTCTAAACGAAATAAAAAAAGCAAATGGATCTATTAAGGATCATAATAAAAAAGTAGAAACAGGAGAAATTTCCGAACCTTTAAAAAAAGAAATACTTCCTATTATAGGATGTGAATTATATATTTCTGAAAACTATTTACAAAATAAATTTACTAAAGATAATCCTGATCGCAGATATACCCAAATCCTGATTGCCAAAAATCATGATGGATTTAAAAATCTTTCCAAATTATCTACTTTGGGTTATAAATTAGGATTATATGCTGGTTTTCCCAGAATTGGAAAAGAACTTATTGAGAAATATAAAGAAAACCTTATAGCCACAACCGGAGGTCTATCTTCTGAAATTCCGAGTCTTATCTTAAATGTTGGAGAGAAACAGGCGGAAGAAGCCTTTATCTATTGGTTAGGATTATTTGGTGAAGACTTTTATGTAGAATTATTACGGCATCATTTAGATGAAGAAGAGCACCTTAATAAAGTATTAATTAAATTTGCAAATAAATACGGGGTTAAAGTTTTAGCACAAAACGATACTTTTTATATTAATAAAGAGGAAGCCGAAACCCAAGATATTTTACTCTGCATTAAAGATGGAGAAAAACAATCTACTCCTATCGGAAGAGGATTCGGAAAACGCTATGGACTGCCTAACAAGGAATATAATTTTAAATCTCAAAAAGAAATGGCTCAATTATTTGCTGATATGCCTGAAGCTATTGAAAATTTTGAAGATTTTATTAAAAAATTTGAACCTTATCAATTAACACGAGATGTATTACTTCCCAAGTTTGATATTCCTGAAGAATTTAAAGATCCTCAAGATCAAATCGATGGGGGGAAAAGAGGTGAAAATGCTTATTTAGCTTATTTAACTTGGGAAGGAGCTAAAAAAAGATATGGAAATAATCTACCTGAGAAAACCAAAGAACGTTTGGAATTTGAACTGGAAACTATTGCAAAAACAGGATATCCCGGATATTTTCTTATCGTACAGGATTTTACTTCCCAAGCCCGAAAAATGGGGGTATCCGTAGGTCCAGGAAGAGGATCTGCCGCAGGTTCTGCTGTTGCTTATTGTATAGGAATCACAAATATAGATCCTATTAAATATGATTTACTGTTTGAACGTTTTCTTAATCCCGACCGGGTTTCTCTTCCCGATATAGATATAGACTTTGACGATAGAGGACGTGAAAAAATTATACAGTGGGTAGTAGATAAATATGGAGAAAATCAGGTAGCCCAGATTATTACATATGGTACGCTGGCAGGGCGATCTGCCATACGGGATGCCGGGAGGGTTCTTGAATTACCTTTAAGTGATACTGATCGTTTATCTAAGAATCTACCCTCTAGTCTAAACCTTACCAAACTAAAAAATAAGTCTGAAAATGACCTGATTAAAGATTTTGGCAAGGAAGAGGCTGAACCGGTACTTCAACTCAAACATAAATTTGAAGTGGATGATCTTGAAGGAAAAGTTATACAGAATGCCTATCAGTTAGAAGGAAGTTTACGCAATACCGGAGTACATGCCTGTGGTGTAATTATTACACCTGAAGATATAACCAATTTGATTCCGGTTGCCGTGGCTAAAGATTCATCATTACTCGTATCTCAGTTTGATAACTCTGTAGTGGAAAGTGCTGGATTATTAAAAATGGATTTTCTAGGACTTCGTACTCTTACAATTATTAGCGATACTATTGAAATTATTAGAAAACGTACAGGAGAAACTTTAAATCCTGATGAATTTCCTCTGGATGATGAAAAAACCTATGACATATTTAAAAACGGAAATACAGTAGGAATATTCCAGTACGAATCCCCTGGAATGCAAAAACATCTTAAAGCCCTTCAACCTGATAAGTTTGAAGATCTTATTGCAATGAATGCTTTATATCGTCCAGGACCGCTTCAATACATTCCTAATTTTATTAACCGTAAACACGGAAAAGAAGAAATTACTTATGACTTGGAAGATATGGAAGAATATCTTGCTGATACATATGGAATTACCGTATATCAAGAGCAGGTGATGCTTCTCTCCCAAAAGTTAGCCGGATTCAGTAAAGGAGATGCGGATGTGCTGAGAAAAGCTATGGGAAAAAAACAAATTGAAGTTCTTAATAAAATGGAGGCTCGATTTCTGGAAGGAGCTATTGAGCGAGGACATCCTGAAGATAAACTTAAAAAAATATGGGAAGACTGGAAAGCTTTTGCCCAATATGCCTTCAATAAATCTCATTCAACCTGTTATGCTTTTATTGCCTTTCAAACTGCTTATCTTAAAGCTCATTACCCTGCAGAATTTATGGCGGCACTACTTAGTAACAATTTAAATAACCTTAGTACGCTTACTTTCTTTATGGAAGAATGTAAAAATATGGGACTTGAAGTATTAGGTCCTGATGTGAATGAAAGTGACTATGAATTTACCGTAAATGAAAAGGGGGCTATCCGTTTTGGAATGGGAGCTATTAAAGGTATTGGTGAAAATGCTGTAGAAGCGGTGGTTCATGAAAGACAAAACAAAGGTAAGTACAGTAATTTATTTGAATTTTTTGAAAGGACGGATTTAAAAAATATAAATAAAAAAGTATTAGAAAATTTAGTATTAGCCGGTGCTTTTGATGAATTAGCCAATAATAATAGAGCCCAATTTTTTATTGAAGAAAATGGCTCTAGTACTATAGAGAAACTGGTCAAATACGGAATTGCATATCAGGACAATAAAAATTCTGCACAAAATTCTTTATTTGGAGATTTGGGAGATGAAGGTTTTGATGTTATGAAACCGGTAATACCTAATACAGAAGAGTGGAGTACAATGCATAAATTGAGTAAAGAAAAGGAAGTAGTAGGAATTTATATTTCCGCTCACCCTATGGATAACTATAAATATGAGATTGCCTTAATAAAGCCCAAAGATATAGCCGAAATTAATGAACATAAAGAAAACTATATTAATAAAGAAGTTTATATTTCCGGAATGATCACCCGTTTT
The DNA here is from genome assembly GCF_002964965.1 of Apibacter adventoris. Lineage (NCBI taxonomy): Bacteria > Pseudomonadati > Bacteroidota > Flavobacteriia > Flavobacteriales > Weeksellaceae > Apibacter > Apibacter adventoris. The sequence goes on along the minus strand of NZ_PSZN01000004.1, from coordinate 44,520 downwards.
GAGCATCGGGAAATTAATGATGGAAGAACAAGAGTTGCTTTTTTTGATGTGGAAGATAAAACAGGAACTATTTCATTGAAGCTTAAAAAGAACTATCTGGATTTACAAAAATATCTGATTCCTAATTTATTTGTATTAATTAAAATAACCGTGGGAATGATTCGGGATAATGGTTTTGTCTACATCAATGTCCTAAATATGGAAGAACTTAGTGAGGTAATTAGTAAACATGCTAAAAAACTAACCATTAAAATAAACTTAGAGGATCTGGATGAAAATACATTAACAACACTAAACAAGGTATGTGATGAAAATTCAGGTTCAAAAGATATTCATTTTGAGATTATTGACAAAAAAAATAATATGTTTCTGGAATCTGCGTCTATGAATAAACGTGTGAATATTACTAAAGAAATTCTGGATGTAATTAAAGATGAATTATTTTTAGATTTTAAACTCAATTAATATATTTTCTTTTTATGATTATATGTATATTAAATAATTAGTTTTTTTTATAATTTACCAAAAAAAATTATAAGTATAAATCTAGCATGTATTTTTATACCATTTTGAATATTATTGCTTTTATGGAAAAATCCTATATAATTCTAATAAACATAGGATAAAGTAATAAAATTTTCCTCTTGTTAAATTTAATTAATCAAAATTATTAATAATTATAACAATTCATTTTTAAATATAAAATAAATTATATTAATTTATAATTAAAAATAGCTGATTGTTTATTTTATTAAAAAACAAAAATATAAATTAAACAACCAATCAAGTCTTATATAATTAAAATCATTTGTTTTCTCTCATTAATTATAACTATATTTACAAGGAAATATTTATATTATTTCACATATAAATAAATGATCCTTTATGACTAAAATATGTTCTTTTTTCCCGGAATTCAAATCTGTTATTAAGCTCATAATTCCTAATTCAAAAGCAGAATATTTTTTATTATTCCTTTTTATTATTCTTTATTACCCCTTAGGAATATACTTAAGTTTAAATACTGATATAATTGATGAAAAATATGTTTTTGACCTTTATTTTAGTTTTGATAATGCTGTAAACATGTATTATGGAGTAAGAGGGCAGGAAACCCATCCATTAAGTTATACTTTTTATCTGCCTATACGAGCCATTTATTTAACCCTGGATTACTTTTCTTATAATAGTAAAATATTTACTCTTTTTGTAACTTTTCTCTGCTCTGCATTAATTTCTTATTCTAATCTTTTTGTTTTTAAATACCTGAAAAATATAATTAAATTAAATGTTAAATATTGTTACAGTATTACACTATTTTATGCTTTTTTCAGCGGCAACATAATTCTTTCTTTTACACCTGATTCTTTTACTTTTACTTTGTTTTTATTATCTATGAACGCTTATATTGCTTCTTATTTAATTACTAAAAATAAAATTCTTAGTTATGGATATTATTTAGTTTCAGGAGTATTAATTGGAGGTCAGACAATTACAAACCTTCCTAAAGTTCTTATTCCTGTCTTGTTTGAAAAAAAACTAGTAAAGAAAAATTTATCTTATTTTTTAAAAAAAATATCACTACTCTCTTTAATTTTTTTAATCATACTTATACTCATTCCATATAAATTTAATTTATATTCTTTTATTGCCAACAATGTAGTTCGCCAAAGAGTTTTTAAAGTAAAAGATTTTTCAATTTTTGATTCTTTTATTTCTTATTTCTTTGGTGGAAACATGCTTCTTCCTTCTTTAAAAATTGACAATAGCCCTTGGAAATGGATAACCCATCAGGGTATTTATCTTAATTTTTATAATTCAACATACCAATATATTTTTGTTTTTTCTGTTTTAGGACTTATTTTATGGTCCATAAATAAAAACATAAAAAACAAATTATTATGGATTTTATTGTTGAGCTGGGGTATTGATATTTTCTTATTAATTGTTTTCAAACTTAGTCTAAATGAAAGTTTTATTTATGGAGGTCATTTTATATTTGTTATTCCGTTAATAATCGGTTGGTTATTTTATAAATTAAAAAATAGTTTTCAAAAAATACTTAATTATATTCTTATATTATATATTTTAATATTAATTTTTAATAATGGATGTAGAATATATCAGTTTATTCAATTAGCAGAATATATATGTCCTAATCCATAATTACTATATTATTGGCTTGAAAAAATTGATTTAATATTTTACATGAATTTTACTAATAAATTATTAATTACTTTTAATATATTTATCCCAAAAAATAAAAACACAACTTTAATATCTAATTTTAATTCAATATTATATATAATTAATTTTCTCCATATAGAATCTCAACGATTATTACCAATTATTAAAGTACATGCTTTTTCATATAATATGTATATTTACTTTCAATTATTTTATTTTAAGTATAAATAAACGATCATTTATGTCTAAATTAAGTTCATTTTTCTCAGAATTCAAATATATTTTTAAGCTTTTAAATCCTAATTCAAAAGCTGAAATTTTATTATTTTTATTTTTTATTATTCTTTATTATCCCCTTGGAATATACCTAAGTTTAGATACTTGTATAATAGATAAAAAAGATTTTTATGATCTTTATTTTAGTTTTGATAATAATGCCTTCATGTTTGCTGGATCTCATGACTATGAGACTCATCCTTTGAGTTTCGTATTCTTTTTACCTATGCGCTTTATTTATTTGACATTAGATTTCTTTTCTTTTAATCATAAAATATATATCCTTTTTAGTACTTTTTTTTGTTCTTTATTTGTTTCTTATTCCAATTTATTCGTATTTAAATATCTAAAAAATATAATTAAATTAAATGTTAAATATTGTTATAGCATTATATTATTTTATGCTTTTTTTAGTGGTAACATAATCCTATCTTTTACTGCTGATTCTTTTACTTTTAGTTTATTTTTATTATCTATGAATATTTATATAGCTTCATATTTCATTGCGAATAAAAAAACTCTTAGTTATGGATATTATATAATTATAGGAACTTTAATCGGAGGTCAGACTATTACAAACCTACCTAAAGCAATTGAACCTATATTGTTTGAAAAAAAATTTACTCATAAAAATTATCCTTATTTTATAAAAAAAACATGCATAATTACTTTTATTTTATCTTTAATTATACTTATTCCTTTTAAATTTAATTTATATTTTTTTATACTCCAAAATATAGATAGGAAAAATGTATTTAAAATGGAAAATTTTTCAATTTTTGATTCTTTTACTTCCTATTTCTATGGAGGAAACATGCTTCTTCCTTCATTAAAAATTGATAATAGTCCATGGAAATGGATTCCCAATCAGGGTATTTATCTTAATTTTTATGATTCGATATTTCAATATCTTTTTGTTTTTTCTGTTTTAGGACTTATTTTGTACGCTATATTTAAAAACTTTAAAAACAAATTATTTTGGATTTTATTGCTAAGCTGGGGAATTGATATTTTCATATTAATTGTTTTTAAACTCAATCTTTCTGACAGTTTTATGTATGGGGGACATTTTATATTTGTTATTCCGTTACTAATCGGTTGGTTATTTTATAAATTAAAAAATAGTTTTCAAAAAATACTTAATTATTTTCTTATATTATTGATTTTAATATTAATTATCAATAATGGATTCAGAATATTTCAGTTTATTCAATTAGTAGAAAATTTATGTTCAAATCTTTAGTTTTAATATTTATTATTTTTATTGTGCATTATAATATTAATTTATTTTTAATAAAATATCAACTGAATTATTAATTTATAATATTTTTTTATCAATAGCTTCCTAAAAATAAAATAAAAAAAATTAAAATCTACGTTGTTTTATTTTATCTTTAAATGCTTTATTATTAAGCATTATAATAAATCTCTATCAATAAAAAGTTAAATCTACAAAAATTTACTTTTTTAAATATTCTCCTTTAAACATTTTTAAGATATTCTTTAATAATAAAATATCACAATTCCTACAAAGTAAAACTTATAATCATAATATTTTGTCTATAACAATAGTATTTATAAGTGAATACTCATATTTAGAGTTATGTAATAAGAGTTTTCCTAAAATAAACACTTTAATACATATTAATTATAAATTTAAATCCATTAAATGGTCTCAAAATATTATAATCTTATATTTAATAAATGATATCACAACTAAGGCTCTAAATATGATTTATATTTTAATTAATGTAAATTAAATATAATTTTTTATAATCTATGTATTTTTGACAATTTAAAATAAAACGACCTTATAGCCATAATTATTATTGCTGAAAAACCTCCTATTGCTGTAGCTATTATTCTATCAAAAGCTATTTCTAGTTCCGGTTTCCCTGTAAATGAAAACATCAAAACTGCAGAAATAGTTATAAAAGTAGTTAATATTGCATAGGTTTGATTAGAAAACACATAACATAAATATAAAGAAACAATGATTTCAGCAGTCATAACATATTTTGAAGAATTTAATAAGACTAAACCGGTTGCTATAACAATCCCCATAAAAGTTCCTAATAATCTATTCTTTGCTCGTTTAAAAGTATCCATAAAATCAGGTTTTAAAATAACTAAAGCTGTCATAGTCGCCCAATAATAATATTGAATTTTAAAAAAATAAATAAATATAAAACATATAAATATAGTTAATGCTGCATATACAGCAGCTGCATGAAAACGTATTTTTTTATCTATATCCTCATATATATTTTTCAAAATTTTAGCCATATTTTTAGGTTGAATTATATTCCTATGAAACGAAAACTTTCTTAATAGAAAAATAATACAAGCACATTGAAATAAACCTCCTACCATGATTAAACAACACCTAAGTACTGCTGAGTATAAATTTCCGGCATAATAACCCGCTACAAAATAAGCAATTGCCCATTGTAATAATATCCACCAAGCATTTTGATCAATTAACCCTACCAATGAACATAAACAAGCAAAAAACATACTTCCAATAACATATATTATATAATAATTTCCGGATATAGAACCCAATCCTGCACATAAACTCATACCAATAACAGCAATAATCATAGGGGCAAAAGGGTATCTTAATATTTTTTTTTTTGCACCATATCCTGCTGTTACAGCTCCACTCGCTGCTATACTGGCATATATAATATTATTACACATAAATCCAACTATATAAATGATTAATATACCTGGTAAAGAATAAAAAGCAATTAATAAATCTTTTTTAGTCTCTTCTTTTAATGAAAATTTATTTATAATATTTCCGAATTTCATAAAAGCTAATATTTTATATTAACATTTACATGTACATTTAAACATACAAACACAAAAGTAATAATTACCAGCATATTTTATCCCTTTTTTATATTAAATTAAATTTGGATAAATTTATTTGGACAGAATTTTGTATAGACTTAAGTCATGGAAAATATAAAAATACAATATTATAAGACTATTTTAGGAGAACTAATTATTGGTAGTTTTAATGATAAATTATGCTTATGTGATTGGAAATACCGAAAAGGTAGAGATTCTTTAGACCATAGAATTAAAAATTTTCTTAAAGCCAATTATGTGGAGCAATCTTCTCCTGTAATTGAAAAAACTATTTTTCAACTGGAAGAATATATAAATAAAAAAAGGGAAAGTTTTAGTATTCCATTAATTCTTTGTGGTTCGGAATTTCAAAAATCTGTCTGGAAAGAATTAGCTCATATACCTTATGGTAAAACTTATACTTATCTTCAACTTTCCAAAAACTTAAAAAATGTTAAAGCTATCCGTGCAATAGCATCTGCTAATGGGGCAAATGCTATATCAATAATTATTCCTTGCCATCGGATTATTGGTAGCAATGGTGATCTAGTGGGTTATGCAGGCGGATTGGCTACTAAAAGAAAATTATTACAAATTGAAAGTAGTTATTTTCAAGAATCTTTATTTTAATGAAAATTATATGGTTTTTTATACAAAATATTCTTTCTATTTAAATATGTATAAAACATCTCGGACTGTCATTTATCCATTTTAATCATAATATTCTTCTGTACACAAAAAAAGTAAGTTTACTATTTTATATAGATAATTTTTTATTTTTTGTCTTCAGATATCCATTAATACATATAGCAATAATCATTACAGTGGTAGAAATATAAAATACAAAGCTCATGGCTTCTGTATCTTTCCATATAATAAAAGCTATTAATATGGAGTATATAGGCTCCATATTGACAGAAAGCATAACGGTAAAAGGTGTTATATATTTCATCAAATTCATGGTAGCTATCATAGGAAAACTTGTCAATAAACTTCCTAATACTAAAATCCATAAAATATCTATCCTTTCAATATTTGCAATAGCCATCCAATTTTTCTCAAAAAACATGAAAAAATTTAATATAACAAATCCTCCTAATAATTCATAAAACGTAATTACAGATGAAGCTCCTTTATTACTCATATATCCATTAATTACGGAAAATAATGCGGAAAGAAAAGCACAGGTTATTCCCATAATTATTCCTTTCCAATATTTAACTTCTGTTTTAAATATTAACCCTATACAAATGATAATAATAATGCTAAGAAGAATTTCTGTTATTTTCAATTTTCTCCTGAATATAATAGGTTCTAAAAAAGCTGCAAAGAGGGTTCCTGTAGATAAAGTTGCTGTGGCTATAGATATGTTAGATATTTTTATAGCTCCATAAAATAATACCCAATGAATTCCAATTATGGTACCAATTCCCAATAGCTGTAACATAAGTCTTTTACTTATAAGTAAGCTTTCTTTAGTATAAAAACATATATAAATAAAAATAAAGGGTTCAGCAATTAATATTCTCCCCCATACTAAAGGCACGGCATTTAAATTAATAAGCTTTCCTATTACCCCCGTAAAGCCCCATAAAAAAACTATTAATTGTAATTTAACCGTAGCTGAAAATCTCATTATTTTTCTAAAATGCTGGCAAATATAATAATCCATTTATTAAATTTGTTAAAAAAATATATAACATTTTATGGGGTTTATAGATGTTTTTTTATTGCCAAGTGCATGGATAGCTTTTCTAACTCTTGCATTTTTAGAAATAGTTCTTGGAATTGATAATATAGTATTTCTTTCAATCGTAACTTCTAAATTATCAAATGAGCAACAGCCAAAAGCTCGAAGAACAGGAATGTTACTCGCCATGTTTTTTCGTATAGGTTTACTTTTTGGAATTTCTTTTGTTATGAGTTTAACAAAACCTATTTATTCTTTTAATACTTCATGGTTAGATGGTAGTATTTCCGGACAAAGTATTATTGTTTTTTTGGGTGGGTTATTCTTACTTTATAAAAGTGTAACTGAAATTCATCATAAACTTGAAGGGATAGATGAAACACATAATAATTCAAAAGCTAAAAATAGTTTTATATCAGCTATTGTTCAAGTTGTTGCCTTAGATATTGTATTTTCTTTTGATAGTGTATTAACAGCTGTAGGTTTAGTCAGTTTTAAAGAATTTGGATATGAGGGCGCTATGGGAATTATGATATTAGCTGTCATAGCTTCGGTAATGATTATGTTACTTTTTGCTGAGCCTGTTAGTAATTTTGTAAATTCCCACCCAACTATTCAAATTTTAGGTTTATCTTTTCTTATTTTAATAGGAGTTATGTTAATAACTGAAGCTTCTCACTTATCTCATTTAAAAATATTTAATACTGAAGTAGGCTCTATTCCTAAAGGTTATTTGTATTTTGCCATTGCTTTTTCACTTTTTGTTGAGTTTATAAATTTAAAATTAAATAAAAAGAAATCTACTCCTGTTCATCTTCATGATTCAGAAATAATAAATAAATAAAAAGAAGGATTATTTAATATTATAAAACTTCTTTTTTAAAAACATAATTAATATTTTAATTTACTTCATAATCAATTGCTACTCTTTGATCAATTACGGTTTTAATAAACTCAACAACCTTCAAATGTTCCGGATGATTGGCGTAAATATTAAGTTCTTCAAAAGAATTAAAACGTGTATCCAATATGACATCAAAATTATTCTGGGGAGCAATGTCCATATTAAAACCAACTTGTATAAATTTCAGTTCTTTAATTATATTCTTTAATGCTTCTAAATCTTTTTTAATTTTATGAGCATTTTCTTTTTTATCAGCTTCTTTAAGCTTCCACATTACGATATGATGTATCATTTTTATTTTATTATTTTTTTGCAAATTACTATTTATCTCTGTTTTAAATATTATATATAGTCTATATTTATTAAAAAAATTAATTTTACAAAATTGTATCTTACTTATTTTAATATTAATTGCCAAAATTCAACATCGATCAGTTTATTAAATTTTTTTCCTGATTCTTTAAAAATTCCCACCCTATGAAAGCCAAATTTTTTATGTAATCTTTGACTTTCCTTGTTAGGTAAAGAAATAACTCCTATTAATGAATGGATATTAATTTTTTCCGATTCTTTTATCAATGCTAATAGTAAACTACTACCAATTCCTTTGCCTATCTCATCATTTTTTAAATAAATACTGGTTTCCAACGTAATGTCATATGCAGATCGTTCCCTCCAATTATTTACATAAGCATATCCAATAATATAATTATTTTCTTCATATACTATATAAGGATATCCTTTTTCTAATACTTTTTCTATTCTTTTAGTAATATCTACCGCTGTTACTTTCTGCTCTTCAAAAGTAATTATCGTATCTTTAATATAGTAATTATAGATATCAGCTATTTCCTTTGCATCCGATAATTTTACAGATCTAATCATAACTATTACAATTAATTATACTTTTTTTTATTAAGTGCCCCACCCTTCCCTATCCAAACTTCGGTATTGTATAGCTTCTGCTATATGATGAGGCTGTATATTTTCACAATTTTCAAGGTCTGCAATAGTTCTCCCAACACGTAATATTCGATCATAGGCTCTGGCTGATAAATTTAATTTTTCAATAGCAGATTTTAATAGTTTTTTTGAGTTTTCATCTAATTGACAATATTTATCTAATTGTTTGGGACCTATTTGAGCATTATAATGAATTCCATCCGCATTTTTATATCTTTCATATTGTATATTTCTTGCTTTTGTTACCCTTTTTCTAATATCCAAACTACATTCTCCCTTCCTCTTATTAGAAAGATCATCAAAAGGTACTGGCGATACCTCTACATGTATATCTATTCTATCTAATAAAGGTCCAGAAATTTTATTCATATACCGTTGCATTTCCATAAGTGAACTGGTATTTTTTGGATCATCTGGAAAATAACCCGAAGGAGATGGATTCATGGATGCTACTAACATAAAACTGGAAGGATAAGTTATGGTAAATTTTGCTCGGGAAATAGTAACCACCCGATCCTCTAATGGCTGGCGCATAACTTCCAACACTTGTCTATTAAATTCAGGTAATTCATCTAAAAAAAGCACCCCATTATGAGAAAGTGATATTTCACCGGGTTGAGGATAACTTCCCCCTCCTACCAAAGCTACGCCTGATATGGTATGATGAGGAGAACGAAAAGGTCGCACAGTTAACAAAGATGATTCTGATTCTAATTTTCCTGCTACACTATGAATTTTAGTAGTTTCTAATGCTTCCGAAAGAGTTAATGGGGGTAAAATGGAAGGCAATCTTTTTGCCAACATTGTTTTTCCACTTCCCGGGGGACCAATTAATAAAACATTATGCCCTCCTGCGGCAGCAACCTCTAAAGCCCTCTTAACATTTTCTTGTCCTTTAACCTCAGCAAAATCATATGGAAATTTATCTATATTTTCAAAAAATTCCTCGCGAGTATTAACTATTGTAGGCATTATTTTTTTTTCCTTGTCAAAAAAGTCAATTACTTCTTTTATATTATCCACCCCATAAACCTCTAAATCATTAACAATAGCAGCTTCTTTTGAATTTTTTTTTGGTAAAAAAAAACCTTTAAATCCTTCTTCCCTAGCCTGTATAGCAATTGGTAAAACTCCTTTTATGGGTTGCAAAGATCCATCTAAAGAAAGCTCACCCATAATTAAATATTTATCTATATCTTTTGCCTTAATCTGTTCGGAAGCTGTTAATATGCCCATAGCAATTGTTAAATCATAAGCAGAGCCTTCTTTCCTTAAATCAGCTGGAGCTAAATTAACGGTAATTTTTTTCCCTGGCATTTTATAACCACAATTTTTCAATGCTGCTGATATCCTATGTGCACTTTCTTTTATTGCTATATCCGGCATTCCTACTAATTGATAACCTACCCCATTATCAATATTAACTTCTACAGTTATTATCTGAGCATTCACTCCATATACTGCACTCCCAAAGGTTTTTACTAACATTTGTATTTTTTTTTGATAATTTTAGTTTATTTTAATAAAAAAACTATTTAGAGGCTGCATTTACTAACTTCATATACCAATCTGATAATTGTTTTTGTTTCTCCTTACTCAATTTATTTTTTATTTCTTGCATTTCTGTATCTATATCATTAGCCCTAATTTGCAATTCTAATATTTCATCAGGGTTATTAGAGCGATTAGCCTCTGCTATTTGCTCAAAATATTTTTTTACTTTTTTCACAAAAGCATCTGCCTCTTTATCATTAAATTGAGGAATATCCGTTTTTATTGGTTCTAAATCAATAGTATTCGAGATAGTTATTTCTTTATTTTCAACCACAGTAGTATCTAATTTTTTCATTACAGAAGTTTCTAAATCATTAGTTATTTTATCTTTTTTACAAGATAAAAAAAATAGGGTACAAGAGATAAGTACTATATCAAATGATCTCATAAATATTATTTTAAATTTTATGTAAAAATACAATAAAAATATATGTAAGAATTAGTGTTTAGCAGCAATCTGATTTTTTTAATTAAAAAAACACACATTTTATTTAGTAATAAAACATTACATTTGCACCGAAATTTAATATCTTATATGCAATCAATCAGAAACATCGCAATTATTGCCCACGTCGATCATGGAAAAACAACCTTAGTAGATAAAATAATTCAAGCATGCCATGTGGTAGAAAAAAATGAAGGAGATTTGATCTTAGACAATAATGATTTAGAGAGAGAAAGAGGAATTACAATTTTATCTAAAAATGTATCGGTAAATTATAAAGGAGTAAAAATCAATATAATAGACACTCCAGGGCATGCTGATTTCGGAGGAGAAGTAGAACGGGTATTAAAAATGGCTGATGGAGTACTTTTACTTGTTGATGCATTTGAAGGACCAATGCCTCAAACCCGTTTTGTTTTGAGCAAAGCTATAGAGTTAGGGCTTAAACCTATTGTAGTTATAAATAAAGTTGATAAAGAAAATTGCCAGCCTGAACATGTTCATGATCAAGTGTTTGAATTAATGTTTAATTTAGATGCTACAGAAGAACAACTTGATTTTGAAACTGTATATGGCTCTTCTAAGCAAGGATGGATGTCTGGAGATTACAAACATCCTACCGATAATATAGATTACTTATTAGATAAAATTATAGAATTAATTCCTGAAGCGCCATATGTGGAAGGTACTCCCCAAATGCAAATAACTTCATTGGACTTTTCTAGTTTTGTTGGAAAAATAGCTATTGGAAGAGTATACCGTGGAGATTTATATTCCGGCAAAGACTATACTCTTTGCCAAGAAGATGGAAAAAATAAAAAAATAAGAATTAAAGAACTACAAGTTTTTGAAGGTTTAGGTAGAAAATCTGTAGAATCCGTCCGAAGTGGAGATTTATGCGCTGTAATTGGTGTAGAAGGCTTTGATATAGGAGATACAATCGCTGATATTAATACTCCTGAAGCCCTTCCTAGAATCTCTATTGACGAACCTACCATGAGTATGCTATTTACTATTAATACTTCTCCTTTTTTTGGAAAAGAAGGCAAATATGTTACTTCCAGACACCTAAGAGATCGATTAATGAAAGAAACAGAAATAAATTTAGCTCTTCGAGTAGAAGAAACCGACTCAGAAGATAAATTTAATGTTTTTGGAAGAGGTATTCTTCATTTATCCGTATTAATTGAAACAATGAGAAGAGAAGGTTATGAATTGCAGGTAGGACGTCCTAGGGTTACAATTAAAGAAATTGATGGAGTAAAACATGAACCTTTTGAACATTTGGTTATTGATGTACCTGATTCTGTAGCTGGAAAAGCTATTGAATTAGTAACTCAAAGAAAAGGAGAATTAAAAATTATGGAACCCAAAGGAGATTTACAACATTTAGAATTTGACATTTCTTCCAGAGGACTAATTGGATTAAGAAATTTACTCCTTACAGCTACTTCCGGTGAAGCTATAATTAATCATAGATTTAAAGATTTTGAACCTATAAAAGATATAATTCCTCAAAGACAAAATGGATCTTTAGTCTCTTCTGAAACGGGTCAGGCTTTAGCTTATGCCATTGACAGATTACAAGATAGAGGAAAGTTTTTTATTGAACCAGGAGATCAAATCTATAAGGGACAAATTGTTGGTGAACATAGTAGAGATAACGACTTAGAAGTTAATCTTATTAAAGGAAAAAAGTTAACAAATGTAAGAGCATCTGGTACCGACCAAGCAGCCAAAATTTTTCCAAAAGTTGAATTTTCATTGGAAGAATCTATGGAATATATTAAAGATGATGAATATTTAGAAATAACCCCTAAAAGTCTACGAATGAGAAAAATATAATTTTTCATATAGATTATAATATAAAAAACACCTTAAATGATTAAGGTGTTTTTTTATTATCTATTATCTACTTATAATAAAGATTGTAGTTTTTCAACTAACTTTTCTTTGGGCTGAACTCCTACAACTTTATCTACAACTTCTCCATTTTTAATAAATAAAAGTGTAGGAATATTTCTAATTCCATATTCCACTGGAATTTCTTGGTTGGAGTCTATATCTAGCTTAACCACTTTTATTTTTCCCTTAAATTCTTCAGATAATTCCTCAACAATTGGAGATAAACTCCGACAAGGGCCACACCATTCTGCCCAAAAATCTACCAAAACCGGTGTATTGGAACTTAATACTTCTTCTTTGAAAGATTGATCAGTAATTTCTATTGCCATATTTACTATATTATTTAAATTATTTTACTTTATTGGTGTTATTAAAAAAAATTATAATAAACTCACCTTTTTCTTATTTTATATACATATCAAAAAACAAACAAATTATATTATAACACAAAAAACATAAGATTAATCCTAATTATATTTAATGAAAAAATATAAAATTAAACTTATTTTTACATAATATGAAGTATTTCATATATAAGTTATAAACCACTAATTTTCATAAAAAAAATTTTATATTAAAAATATTATATAATTTTTTTTTTTAGAAAAAAAATGTATCTTTGCACCAATAATTAGTTGTTCTTTAATAAAGTTTTTTAGTGTTAATTAAGCCCTTTCAAATATATTTTGAAAGGGTTTTTAAATATTCACTACGCAAAACACTTTTTTTAATCTCTGTAAAAAACTATTGCAAAGGTATTTAAAAAGCTGTTATTAATAATCGAAAAATTAATTTTTTACTTATTTAATAATAAATATTATTTATTATTAATATTAAATGAATATTCATAGTTTTGATAAATGAATTTACATAAAAACAAAATTGTAGAGTATAGAGATTTACATGAAATATCTTTTAATGAAGCATGGGATATTCAGAATAAATTATTAGAATCCATTATCAATATTAAAATAAAAAATAAAAAAATAATTGACGAAAAAAAGGATTTAACTCCAAACTATTTTTTATTTGTATCCCATCCTCATATTTATACATTAGGAAAAAGTGGAAATTCAAACAATTTACTTATCAATGAAAACAAACTTCTTGAAATTAATGCTAAATTTATAAAAACAAACCGAGGAGGAGACATTACTTATCATGGACCCGGGCAAATAATTGGTTATCCTATCTTAGATTTAGAAAACTTTTTCACAGATATCCATAAGTATATGAGAAATTTGGAAGAAGTGATAATTAAAACTATCAGTGATTATGGTATAAAGGGAGAAAGGTCTTTGGGAGAAACTGGAGTTTGGATAGATACAGGTAAACCATATGCAAGAAAAATATGTGCTATGGGGGTTAAAGCAAGCAGATGGGTAACTATGCATGGCTTTGCTTTAAATGTAAATACTGATTTAAACTATTTCAATAATATTATTCCCTGTGGTATTAAAAATAAAGCTGTAACTTCAATTGAAAAAGAATTAGGTTATTCTATTGATATGAATGAAGTAAAAAATAAAGTAAAAAATTATTTTGCTGATGTTTTTGAATTAGAATGGAAATAACTGTCCTTTTTAAGGTCTTTTTAAGTTCCTTTTAAAGATTTTTTTAAGCTTAATAATACATTTTTGTATATTGAAAATATATACAATATGCAAAAGTTATTATTTTGTTTTTCTCTTTTATTGTTTGTTAATCTTTTTTACACACAGAATAAAAATCTGACTCTTGCTGATGCAGATGATCTACTGATAAAAAATAACCTATCTCTTTTTGCTGCTAGATATGAAGTAGATATGGCAGAAGCAAATAAAATTCAAGCAAGATTATTTGATAACCCTGATATTTCTTTTCAAGTTCCTGCTTATTCTAAAGATAAGGGATGGTTTGATTTAAACGGAGATTACGAATTAACATTACAACAAGCTATTAAAATTGCAGGTAAAAAAAAATCAGGAGTCAACTTAGCTGAATCACAAAAAAAATTAGCAAATTGGCAATATGAGTTACTTGTTAAACAATTAATATATGCTGTTCACAATAGCTATTTTACCATTTATTATTTACAACAATCAATCAATAAAACCAGTGTAGAAATAGAGAAAATTAAAACTATTATCGATGCTTTACAAGTACAATACAAAAAAGGAAATGTAACTCTTAACGAAGTTATAAGAATGACAGCAACTTATAATTCCTTATCATCCGACGTACTTGAATTACAAAATTCAATATCTGGCGAACAAAATAATTTAAGAACCTTATTATTAATAAAACCTGAATACGAACTTACTCCAACTCCTACTACCACCGAACTGAATAAATATTCTTTAAAATTAATAAATCTAAACGATGCTATAGATAAATCTATGGCTCAACACCCCGAAATTAAAATAGCTGAAGCAGAAATATACATGAATCAAATGCAATTAAAATATGAAAAAAAACAAGTTATTCCCGATTTGCAAATAGGTATAGGTTTTAGTAAAAACGGAGAATATGTTAAAAACGAAACTCTTGCAAATATAGGTTTTAGTATTCCAATTTTTAATAGAAATCAAGGAAATATAAAAAACGCAGAATACAAAATAAAACAATCAGAAATAGAAAAAAAGAATCAGGAAAATATCATATCTAATCAAATAAAATTATCATTTGAAAAAATTAAAGCTCTTGAAAACCGTTATTCTCATTTAGATCCTGAATTTGAGAAGCAATTTGATTTTCTAATGACAAGTGTTTCTGACAATTACATGAAAAGAAACTTATCTTTACTAGAGTTTACAGATCTTATAGAAACTTATCATGAACAAATAATACAACTAAACAATTTAAAACTTCAGAAATTACTGGCTTATGAAGAATTAAACTATAACACCGGTTATGCTATTTTTAATAATAATGTTATAAAACCTATAAATTAATGATCTCTTTAAAAAAATACCTTATAGCTATTTCTTTTATATCAATATTATCCTGTATAAATAAAAAGGAAGTTGACGAAGATAATTCCGGATTTGTTCTTTCTAAAGAAATGTTAAATAAACTTGAATTCTCAACAGTTACTTATAGTCCGGTTATTAATGAACTAAAAGTATTTGGTAAAGTAACTACAGATCCTGACAAAACAGTTGATGTATTTCCTGCCGTAGGAGGGAAAGTATCTATGGTGAATGGACAGTTAGGAGATTACGTCCAAAAAGGTCAAATACTTGCTGTGCTTAAAAGTACAGAAGTTGCCGGATATAGAAAAGATATGCTAGATGCTCAAGCAGATTTACTTGAAGCTCAAAAAAATTTGCAAGTAGCCTCAGACATGTTTAAAGGAAAATTGGCAACAGAAAAAGATGTAATTTCCGCAAAAAAAGATGTTGAAACAGCACAAGCTGAAATACAAAGAATCAAACAATTATATAATATTTATAATTTGGGTAGTAATAATACTTATTATGTAAAATCTCCTATTAGTGGATTTATTACAGCAAAAGATATCACGCCGGATATGTTAATAAGAAGTGATAGAGCTGAGAGTATTTTTACTGTATCTCAAATTAATAATGTATGGGTTATGGCTAACATCAGCGAAAGTAACATTAGCCAAATTAAATTAGGTTGTGAAGCAGATATACAAACTTTGAGTTATCCTGATAGAGTTATACATGGAAACGTTGATAGAATATTCAATATTATTAATCCTGATACAAAATCTATGCAGGCTCGTATTCAGTTACCCAATCCTGGATATATACTCAAGCCTGAAATGAATGCTACAGTAACACTTAAAATTAAAGAAGATCGTAATATGCTTACGATACCATCTAGTTCTATAATATTTGATAATGATAGAAATTATGTTTTAGTCTATTACAATAACAAACATATTGAAGTCACCCCTATAAATATATATGAGCAAAATGATAAAACAGCTTATATAGAAAGTGGACTTCAATCTGGTCAAAAGATAATTACAAAAAATGCTTTATTAATATACCGAGCCCTTACAGGTAATTAGTCATAATTTCAAATTTAATTACAAATTCATATTCAATTATCTTATTATGAATAAATTCATCAAAGGAATTCTCACTTTCTCATTAAAAAATAAATTCTTTACTTTTTTCTGGGTACTCATACTTATAATAGCAGGTATTATATGCTTTAAAAACACACCTATTGACGCATTCCCCGATGTTACTAACACACAAATAGTTATCATCACAAAATGGAATGGACGGAGTGCAGAAGAAGTAGAACGTTTTGTTACAACTCCTATTGAAGTAGCTATGAATTCTGTACAAAAAAAAGCAAGCGTTCGTTCCGTAAGTATGTTTGGACTTTCTGTAATTAAGATAATTTTTAATGACAATGTAGATGATTTTTTTGCCAGACAACAGGTAAATAATCAACTTTCTACAATTGACTTCCCGGAAGGGGTATCTCCAGAAGTGCAACCTCCTTATGGTCCCACCGGAGAAATATATCGTTATGTTCTCTCCAGTAAAACTGAAAATACCCGAGATCTACTAACATTACAAAATTGGGTACTTGACAGACAGTTACGTTCTGTTCCCGGAGTTGCTGATATTAATGTATTTGGGGGACAAGATAAAATATATGAATTACACGTTGATCCCTCCAAA
The DNA here is from genome assembly GCF_002964965.1 of Apibacter adventoris. Lineage (NCBI taxonomy): Bacteria > Pseudomonadati > Bacteroidota > Flavobacteriia > Flavobacteriales > Weeksellaceae > Apibacter > Apibacter adventoris. Next base: position 27,088 of record NZ_PSZN01000004.1, on the reverse strand, counting down.
CTTATTAAGTACGATTTATCTCCTTTAGAAGTATATGAAGCTGTAAATGGAAGTAATCTTAATGTTGGCGGAGATATTATTGAAAAAAACGATCAGGCATTTGTTGTTAGAGGAGTAGGATTATTAGATAATAAAGAAGATATTAAAAATATTATTATTAAAAGTGAAAGCGGTAATCCTATATTAGTAAAAAATGTGGCTTCAGTAGTAGAAACCAGTATGCCAAGGGTTGGACAGGCTGGATACCAAAACAAAAAAGAAAATCAGAATGATGTAGTAGAGGGTATTGTTGTTATGCGTAAAGGAGAGAACACTTCTGAAGTATTAAAAGCATTAAAACAAAAAATCAGTGAAATAAAAAAAACAACAATTCCTGCAGATGTTCAAATGATAACGGTTTATGATCGTGATAATCTAATGGACTATTGTATGCATACCGTATCTCATAATTTAGTTGAAGGAATAGTATTAGTAACTGTGATTGTTTTTCTTTTTATGGGTGATTGGAGAACTACTATCATTGTATCAATCGTTATTCCTTTAGCCTTACTTTTTGCTTTTATATGTCTTAGAATAAAAGGAATGAGTGCTAATCTTATTTCTTTAGGGGCAATAGATTTTGGAATTATCATTGACGGAGCAGTCGTTATGGTAGAAGGAATATTCGTTACTTTAGATCATTTAGCTAAAAAAAGAGGAATAGAAACTTTTAATAAATTAAGTAAACTTGGATTAATAAGATCTACGGGTACAGAACTTGGCAAAGCTGTTTTCTTTTCAAAGCTTATAATTATTACAGCATTGATGCCCATATTTGCCTTTCAAAAAGTTGAAGGAAAAATGTTTTCTCCCCTAGCATGGACACTAGGATTTGCATTATTAGGTGCACTTATATTTACTCTTACATTAGTTCCTGTATTATCCTCTATTCTTTTAAATAAAAATGTCAAAGAAAAACATACCTTTCTTGTAAGAATAATTAATAAATATATATTTTCTGCATTCAGATGGTGTTATCATTACCAAAAAAAGAGTATAACTATTGCTTTTATCATATTAATACTTACCTTATTTTCAACCCGATGGTTGGGTACAGAATTTTTACCTAAATTGAATGAGGGAGCTTTATGGGTTACTGCCGAAATGCCAATGAGTACGAACCTTTCTGAATCCATGAAAATTACAGAAGCACTTAGGAATAAACTTTTAGAATTTCCGGAGGTAAATGAAGTTATATCCAATACTGGGAGATCTAATGATGGAACCGATCCTAATGGATTTAATTTCACTCAGTTTCAAGTAACATTAAAACCTAAATCTGAATGGAAACGTAAAATTTCATTAGATGAACTTATAGATGCAATGGACCATAGCCTTAAAGAATACCAAGGAATTGTTTATAATTATTCTCAGCCGGTTTCAGATAATGTTGCAGAAGCTGTTGCCGGATTTAAAGCAGAAAATGCTGTAAAAATATTTGGTCCTAATCAATATGTGCTAGATTCTTTAGCAAAAGCTTGTTATAATCAGATAAAAGATGTTCCGGGCATAAAAGATGCCGGAGTACTAAAAAATATAGGTCAGCCAGAAGTAAGCATAAAATTAGATGAACAAAAAATGGCTCTTTATGGCGTTACAAAAAAAGATGCACAAGCTGTAATTGAAATGGCTATTGGAGGAAAAACTGCCACAGAAAAATTTGAAGGAGAAAAGAAATTTGATGTACGAATTCGCTATGATAAAAATTACCGAAAAAATGAACAGGATTTCAAAAGACTTATGGTTCCCACTATATCTGGATCTTTAATCCCTTTAAATGAGATTTCAAATATCAGTGCTCATACCGGACCCGCATTTGTATACAGAGATGATCTAAAAAGATTTATAGGTGTAAAATTTTCTGTTCGTGATAGAGATTTAGGAAGCACCATTGCAGAAGCTCAGCAAAAAATCAATAAAAATATAAAATTGCCTAAAGGTTATTCATTTGGCTGGACAGGAGAATTTGAAAATCAGGTACGGGCTACACATCGTTTAGGTCAAGTTGTTCCTATTAGTTTATTAATTATATATTTTTTACTATTTATCATGTTTGGAAATGCAAAAGAAGCAGGAATTGTGCTATTGAATGTCCCTTTTGCTTTAATTGGAGGAATATGGGCTTTATTTATTACCGGAACAAATTTCGGTATATCGGCTGGTGTGGGAATGATTGCTTTATTTGGTATCTGCGTTCAAAATGGAGTAATTCTCGTTTCGGTATTTAATAAACTATTAAAAGAAGGACATCATTTAATAGATGCAATAAAAGAAGGGGTAAAAAGTAGAATTCGTCCGGTAGTTATGACTGCATTAATGGCCTCTATAGGATTAATGCCGGCAGCTACTTCACATGGTATCGGATCAGAAAATCAACGACCTCTTGCCATTGTAATAATAGGAGGATTAGTTACCGCAACTTTCTTTACTCTTTTAGTTTTCCCTGTATTTTGTCATTGGTTTTATTCCGGAAGATTGAGAAAATTACAAGAACGAAAAGAACGTAAAAACACATTAAGAGGTTCGTAAAATTAATCCCATAAAATATTTATATATTTTTAACTTTGTGAATAGGTTTATCCTAAAATGAAAAAAATACTCATAATTGAAGACGAAAAAAAATTATCTGATGTAATACATGATGAATTACATAAAAATGGATATTTCCCTTTTCAAGCATTTGATGGAGAACTAGGTCTCATAAGTTTTAGAAACCAAAAACCTGATCTGGTTCTACTAGATGTTAATTTGCCAAAAATCAATGGTTTTGATTTAATTAAAAGTTTTAGGGTTATCAATCCTAACGTTCCCATCATTATGCTTACAGCATTTGGAGATATAGATAGTAAAATGTTAGCTTTTGATAATGGAGCCGATGATTATCTGATAAAACCCATTGATTTTAAAGAATTAATTGCTAAAATAAAAATATTCTTACGTAGATCTTCTCAATTTCCCGTTGAAGATACTAAAATCCATTTCAAAGATGTGGTAATTGATCTAGGTACAAAATCTGTTATCAGAAATAATATCCATATAAATTTAACTCCAAAAGAGTTTGAACTCTTTTATTATTTAGTTAAAAAACAAGGAAGAGTAGCTTCTAAAGAAGAATTAGCAGATAATGTATGGGCAGAAAGATATGGAGTAACTCCAAATACAATTGAGGTTTATATAAACTTTTTAAGAAATAAAATAGACAAAGAATTTAAAGATAAAATCATTCAAACAAAAGCAGGTTTCGGCTATTATATAGCAAGTTAATATTTATGAATTTCAAACTCCAACTTTCTTTATTATTTGTATTAATATATGCTATTCTTATATCTATATCCCTATCCCTTACCTATAAAGCATTCAAAACATTTAGTGAAGAAGCTTTTTTTGACATACTTGAACAAAAAGCACATATTACATTAGATTTATTAACTGAATTAAAAGAAGATGATACAACTATAAAACATATAATTGATAAAAGTTCACTTATAAAAACAAATCATGAAAAAATATATGTATTCGATGGAAATAACAAATTAATATATGAAAATGGTAATGATATTAATTTTAATATTACTCCTTTGTTAATAAAAAAAATACGTAAGGATAATAAAACAGAATTTTTTATACAAAACGGATTTCAGGTATGTGGTATAGGATATAATTATAACAACAAAGAATATGTAATTATAGTAATTGCAAAAGATAGTTTTGGAGAAGTAAAATTAAAAAATCTAAAAGAATATATTTTTATACCTATCATACTAACATTATTTTTAGTTTTTATTGCAGCTTATTATTATATTAAACAAATATTTAAGCCAATTGATAAATTAAACACGGCGATACAAAAAGTAACAGATACAAACCTATACCAGCATTTAGAAATTAAAAGTGTCAGCAGAGATTTAAACCAGATTGCTATCAATTTCAATCGCATGCTGGATCGTCTCAATGAATCTTTCGAATCACAAAAAAACTTTAACCAAAGTGCTTCACATCAGCTTAAAACTCCATTAGCTATTATGTCTTCATTAATAAAAAAATTAAATCCTTATTCAAAACAAGAGGCAGAAAATATAAAACTACTTTATGATGAAAATGAAAAAATGGCTAAGTTAGTTGATTATTTATTACTCATTGACAGACTACAAGGGAAAGCCCCTATTCCTTTTACTTATTTCAGAATCGATGAATTATTATTTGAAGTTTCTGAAGAAACAGAAGAGCTACACGACAATTTTGCCTTACTCATAGACATTCAAAGTGATGAAAATGATGAAAAAAACTTTATTTATTACGGAAATAAAATACTATTAAAAAGTGCTTTTATAAATTTAGTAAACAATGCAGCATTATATAGTATAGATCAAAAAATAACCATCTCACTTAAAGCTCACAAAGATAATATATATATAGAATTCATCAATACAGGAATTTATAAACTAGATGATAATATTTTTACACCTTTTATTCGAGATAATAAAGATCCGTCAATATCAGGAAATGGTTTAGGGCTACATATTGTAAAAACAATTATAAATTTCCATAAAGGTATTGTTTCTTATTCATTTATAGAAAACACACAAAAACATATTTTTTGCATAAAATTAACCAAAACTTAAGTATAAATATATATTAACTTAATTAATTTTAAATAAAAAAAATATTTAATATAAAAACAGTTATTTTTTATACAAAAACCCTCTTTTAAATTTCAAATATTTTCTTTGTATTTATAATTTTATCCCTTATATATGATCATTTTGTAATATTTTTCATATTTTTGTTTGAATAAATCCCCAAATATTATGAGTACTGAATTGGATAACCTGCAAAATGCAGAAGGAAATAAAAAAAAAGAAGAGGTAATAAAATCTGAAAATACGTCACACGACCATCAAGATGACACTTCAATAGAGGAGCTTAACTCTGAGAAAAGAAATGAAAATCCAGACTATGAAGAGACCGTTGTCCCACAGGAAGACTATGATTCTTTAGATTTAGAACAACTCATTGAAAAAGCAAAAAAGATCCAAAACAATTATCCTGTTTTTCTTATAGGAGAAGCCATTAATAATATCAAAGAATCTTTCAATCAAAAATTTGATTATAATGAGTCTCAAAGAAAACAAAAATATTTAGATGAAGGGGGTGAAGAAATAAGTTATAAACCTGATCTTAGTTTAAAAACTCAGTTTAATTCTGTATATCATGATTATAAAGCCAGGCTTACGGCTCACTATCAAGAACAAGAGCAAAAGGAACAAAATAATCTAAAAAATAGATTACAAATTATTGAAGAGTTGAAAAAACTATACACCACTCCAATAGAATCTATTGGAAGTTTTTTCAAAGAATTCAGAGATATAAAAGAAAGATGGCATAATGCAGGAAAAATACCCAAATCAAAAGCAAGTGACGTTTTCAAAACTTATTTCCATCATTTAGAAAACACACATGAATTTATAAAATTAAATAAAGAATTAGAAGAGCTAGACTATGCTCATAATCTTGAACAAAGACAGGCTATTATAAGCCGGGCAAAAGAATTACTAACCGAACCTAGTATCCAAAAAGCTCTTAATGAACTTCAATACCTACATAAATTATGGAAAGAACAGGCAGAACCTGTTGCTGAAAAATATAGAGAACCCACTTGGCAGGAATTCAAAGACGTAACTCAGCAGATACATGCACGTAAATCTGAATTGTTCGAAAAAATCAAAGAAGAACAAGAATTAAACTTAAAAAAGAAACAGAAGATTATTGATGAATTGGAAAAAATATCTTCTAGTGCTAATCCTAATCATTCATTTTGGCAAAATAACATAAAAAAAATAGAAAAACTAAGAGAAGAGTTTTTTTCTATAGGTAGGGTTCAAAAAGAATATAGCGGAGAAACCTGGACCCGCTTCAAGGAATTGTTACATGAAATTAATACACAAAAAAATACGTATTACAAAGAATTAAAAAAAGTTCAACAAGATAATCTGAGAAAGAAAAATGAATTACTAAAAATAGCGAAGGATAATCAAGACAGTGAAAATTGGGACGCGGCTCTAAATCTGTACAAAAAAATTCAAAATGACTGGAAAAATATTGGTCATGTTCCGAGAAAATATTCAGATAAACTATGGAATGAATTCAGAGAATACTGTAATAATTTTTTCGACAGGTATAAACAAAAAAATAATAAAATAAATGAAGAATGGCAAGAAAACTTATCTAAAAAGCAAGCTATTCTTGCTAAACTGCCTTCAATTTTTGAATTAGATCAAAATGAAGCCTTACAAAAAATTAATGATTACTGTGTACAATGGAACTCTATAGGTAAAATTCCTAGGGAGAACATGAATATCAATAAAGAATTTAATCAAACTATTAATAAATTAACCTCTCAACTTAACATTGATAAAAATCTTATTGATGAAATGCAACTAAATATTAAAGTTGAAAATTATATACAATCTAAAGATGATAAAAAACTTGACGATGATTTAAGGAGGATGAAAAAACAAATCCAAGATTTAGAACATGAAATTGTACAACTGGAAAATAATCTTTCTTTTTTCTCTAATGCAAAGCAAGACAACCCTCTTCTTCAAAACTCTTTAAATAACATTGAAGCAAAAAAAGTTAAATTAGAAGAATTAAAACAAACATATTCTAAACTTATAAATCTCGATTTAACTCAAACAAATGGTAATAATACACCGGATGCTGATAATAAACCCGAAGAAGATATAACTGAATAAATAGTTTTTTATACTTAGTATGGAATCTCTGGATGAGAAATACATGCGTAGATGTATAGAATTAGCTCAGAAAGGCTTAGGAAGTACATATCCTAATCCGTTGGTAGGAGCTGTGATTGTACATAATAATCGTATTATTGGTGAAGGCTGGCATGACAAAGCGGGGAAACCGCATGCAGAAATTAATGCAATATCTTCTGTAAAAGACTTGTCTCTCATAAAAAACAGCACTATATATGTTTCTCTAGAACCATGTGCACATTATGGAAAAACACCACCTTGTGCCTTAAAAATTATAGAGCTTCAATTTAAAAAAGTAGTTGTTGGAATGCTGGATCCTGACAGTAAAGTGAATGGAAAAGGTATTGAAATGATAAAAAATGCCGGAATTGAAATTATAACTAATATCCTTGAAGAAGAGTGCAAAAATCTAAATAAAAGATTTTTAACTTATCATTTAAAAAAAAGACCTTATATCATCCTAAAATGGGCTGAAACTTTAAATAAAAAAATTGATAATGGGACCAATAGAAATAAACCTTTCTGGATTTCCAATCCCTACTCTCTCCAAAAAATACATCAAATAAGGTCTCAGGAACAATCTATTTTAGTTGGAAAAAAAACTGCTTTAATAGATAATCCCTCATTAACATCGCGCTATGTCAGCGGAAATAACCCAAAAAGAATACTAATAGATAAAAATCTAGACATTCCTCTATCTTATAATATTCTTAATTCGGAGGCTTCAACTATTATTTTAAATGAAAAAATTACGGGTATAAATAATAATCTTAAATATATTCAAATCAATTTTTTAAGAAATTATATTCAACAGATAGTAAATGTACTTTATAAAGAAAAAATTCAATCTGTAATCATTGAAGGAGGAAGAAAAACATTACAAGATTTTATTAATTCAGGGTTATGTGATGAAGCGGTCATTACTACCTCTCAAAATATAGTTGAAAGTGGGACTGATGCCCCATATCTATATGGAAAAATTACACAACAAACAAGCGTAGGAGATAATCTTATTACATACCTCAGCAATATTTCTTCATCGTGAAAAATAAGATCAATTTATTATTTTTGTGACTATGCCTACTGTTTTTGAATATAAAACAATTGAAATCCCTGTAACTGATGCTCTTTTAAAAATCAAAGGGAGCAAATTTTATGGTTTATTATTTCCCTTAAATAATGAAAATGAAGTAAAAAAATATCTTAAACAAAGTGAAGAAATTTACCCTCAGGCCACACATTATTGTTATGCTTTTCGTATAGGAACTGAAGGAAAAAATTACAGAGTTAATGATGATGGAGAACCTTCCGGAACTGCCGGACTTCCTATTTATAACCAATTACTTTCATTTGGCCTTACCAATATATTATTAATTATTATCCGTTATTTTGGAGGTACGAAATTGGGAGTGGGAGGATTAATAAAGGCATACAAAGAAAGTGCTCAATATACTATAGAACAAGCTCAAATAATAAACAAAGAAGTATCAGAACACTATCATTTATATTTTAATTACCACTATCAATCTTCTGTACTAACCCTATTAAAAAAATTAAATATAGAAATACTGTCTTTCGATTATTCAGAAAAATGTAATTTGTTTATTGAAGTACCCTTAAAAAAAAATAATTTATTTTTTGAAAAATTTGAATCTCTTTTTTCCCAAAATTTTGTCATTCAAAAAAAGGTTTCATAATATTCAAAATTTGTTCTGGACAACGTAATATTTTACCTGAGTTTTTATCCATAAAATATAATGTAGTATATCCTTTAGTCAGCAATATATCTTCTTGATTTTTTATTTCATATTCAAATACTATTCTTGCTCCTTCAGGTATTTTTTTTACTGTAGTCGTTATTAATAATTCGTCATCATACTTAGCCGGCTTTATATATTTTATAGACAGATCAGCAACCGGAAGCATAATTCCATATTCTTCTATATCTTTATATGGAAGACCTATATAACGAAATAACTCTACTCTTCCTACTTCAAAATATTGGGGATAATTTCCATAATATACATATCCCATTTGATCTGTTTCACTATACCTAACTCTTACTTTCGTTGTTACCTTAATCATGATTAATATATATTTACATACTTACAAAAAACAATTTAAAAATACAATAGTGATTTAACTTTTTTTTCCAAAAAATAATTAACAATTTTGTGCAAGAATTACTACATTTAGTAAAAGTAAATCTATAATCATATTTACAGTTTAAGATGCCAGAAAAAGCAAATTTAGTATGGAAATCCTGTTTGGATTTTATTAGAGATAACATCTCTGAAAAGTCATTCCTTACATGGTTTCATCCTATTCGAGCAATAAAGTTACAAGATAAGGTACTAACTATTCAGGTGCCAAGTAAATTTTATTACGAATATCTGGAAGAGAACTATATTAAAATAATTAAAAGTGCATTAACCAAAAATCTAGGAAAAGATGCTAAACTGGTATATTCCATTATGATGGAGAAAAGCCAGCAAACCGAAACACCTTACACTGTTAATATACCAAGTGCTCAAAAAGCACAAATTAAAGTACAAGAAGTAGATGCTCCATTATATATGGAAAGAGGGGTTAAAAATCCTTTTATAATCCCCGGTTTACAAAAATTAAAAATTGACAGCCAACTTAATTCCAATTATACTTTTGATAATTTTATTGAAGGAGATTCCAATAGATTAGCTCGTTCTGCTGGAAAACAAATAGCTAAAAGACCCGGAGGCACTTCATTTAATCCTTTATTTATTTATAGTAGTGTAGGTTTAGGAAAAACCCATTTAGTTCATGCTATAGGGCTTGAAGTAAAAAGAATTCAACCCGAAAAAACAGTTTTATATGTTTCAATGGAAAAGTTCTGTCAACAGTTCCAAGAAGCTACTAAATCTAATAATAGAAATGATTTCATCCATTTCTATCAAATGATTGATGTATTAATTGTAGATGATATTCATTTCATTTCAGGCAAAAAAGGAACTCAAGAAGTATTTTTCCATATATTTAATCATTTGCATCAGAGTGGAAAACAAATTATATTAACATCTGACAAATCACCTGTAGATATTCAAGATGTAGAACAACGTTTAATTTCACGTTTTAAGTGGGGACTTTCCACTGAAATACAACCTCCTGACTACGCTACCCGTTTAGCCATTTTGCAACAAAAAATGGAATTTGACGGTATTGAGTTACCTGAAGATGTACTTGATTATATTGCTAAAAATATAAAAACCAATATTCGGGAAATTGAAGGATCTTTAAATTCTATTATAGCACAAGCTACTTTCAATAAAAAAGAAATTACGCTTGAGTTAGTAGAAAAAACACTCTCGAATCTAATTACTAATTCCAAAAAAGATATAACCATTGATTATATTCAGAAATTAATTTGTGATTATTTTAAACTTTCGTTAGACACTTTACAATCTAAAACTCGTAAAAGAGATATAGTTCAGGCAAGACAATTAGCTATGTATTTTGCAAAAAAATACACCAATGCTTCTCTTTCTTCTATTGGAGATCAAATTGGAAAAAGAGATCATGCTACTGTATTGCATGCTTGTAAAACAGTAGATAATTTATTTGAAACTGATAAATTATTCAAATCTTATGTTGACGATTTAAATAAAAAATTGACTTCTGATATATGAAAATATTAATGGTCTGCTTAGGTAATGTATGCCGATCCCCTATGGCTGAAGGCATTTTAAAATCCAAACTTCCTAATAATTTTTTAGTGGATAGTGCCGGAGTTTCTAACTATCATGTTAACGATAAACCTGATAAACGAGCTATAGAAGTGTGCAAAAAACATAATATCAATATATCTCAACTTAGAGGAAGGCAATTTCAACCTTCAGATTTTGATGATTTTGATATAATTTATGTTATGGACCATGCAAATTATAGTGATATTCTTTTTAAAGCTAGAAAAGAAGCTGATAAGAAAAAGGTAAAATTGATTATGTCAGAATTACCTCAGGCTACTAAACAATATGTATCAGACCCTTTCTATGGTGATATTGAAGACTTTGAAAAAGTCTTTATTCAATTGGATGAAGTATGTACATTGATTGCCGAAAAACTTACAGGTAATTTTACCGAATAATGTATTTATCCATTGATTGCTTCTACTGCCTCTACTTCATTGGGTAGCATTTCCTTTAATAATCCTTCTATTCCGTTTTTTAAAGTAATTGTAGAGGAAGGACATCCGCTGCATGCTCCTTGTAAAATCATTTTTGCTGTTTTAGTTTCCTCATCAAAAGCAATTAAATCAATATTTCCCCCATCACCGGCCACTGCAGGAAGAACATACTCATCTAAAATGTTCTGAATTTTCTTTTCAATATCTGAAAATTCTTTTTGGGTTGATTTGATTGGTTTATGAGTTGAAAAATTTTTTATGTAACTGATTTCTTTTTCATCTTTTATATATTCAGAAATATTATAACGAATTTCCATGGAAATATCTTCCCAACTTGCTTCTTCTGTTTTAGTTATTGAAACAAAATTATCTGATATAAATACTTCTTTTACATATGGAAAACTAAATAAATATTGAGCTAAGGGAACCTCTTTAGCATCTTCAACATTTTTAAGTTCAATAATTCCTTCTACTAATATTTTATTAGTAACAAATTTCATAACTGAATTGTTAGGAGTCATTTCTACATATACAGATATGGGAGATTGGCGAGGTTGTAATACAACAGTTGGATTAGCCAATAGTTCATCTTCAATCAAATCTTTTACTTCATCTGCCACCATATCCCAATCTACCATTTCATTTTTTTGAACAGCAATAAAATTAGCTGTAATAAAAATATTAGTAACAAAAGGCAACTGTAATAATTCCTGTGCTAAAGGTATATTTGCAGCTTGTTGTAATTTTGATATTTCATAACTGCCTTCCACCAATGTTCTAGGTGCTACAAATTTTACTATATTTTTATTAGGGGTATTTTCTATTCTTATTTCCATAATACTACTCTAACAATTTGTCAAAAATACATAACTTGCAGTTATCAAAAAATTTATTTTTATAATATTATTTGATATGGCAATAATAAAAAAATTATTAGGTAAAACTCCAATATTAGGTGAAGATTGTTTTTTGTCTGAGACTTGTGTAATTATTGGGGATGTTAATATTGGGAATAAATGCTCGGTATGGTTTAATGCTGTAATTAGAGGAGATGTTAATAAAATAACCATCGGCAACAAAGTTAATATACAAGATAATGTAACCATCCATTGTACTTATCAAAAATTTTCCACAACAATTGGAAATAATGTCTCTATTGGTCATAATGCTATTATTCATGGATGTACAATACATGATAATGTTTTAATTGGAATGGGAGCTATTATTATGGATAATACTATAATAGAAAATAATGCAATTATTGCAGCAGGAGCAGTAGTAACACAAGGAAAATATGTTAGAAACGGAGAATTATGGGCTGGTATCCCTGCTAAAAAAATAGGTGAAGTATCTCAGAAGTTAAAGGAGAGAGAAATTGAACAAATTGCTAATAATTATATAAAATACAGCCGTTGGTATGAAAAGACAGAATTTGATGAAAATATAAACTAAATTTATTTTATTTTAGAACTTTACAAAGTTTAATATTTAAAATAATATCTTAACTATAATAAAAATATATACATAAGTAATTTACTTTTATAAAAAAATGGAAAAAATAACCGTCTATGTTTAAACTTTTAACCCATAAACTGATTATTTAAAACTTTATTATCAATAATTTATTAAGCCGTAATTTTAAAAAATTATTTGTTTTTATTAATTTGCTTTAAATTAATTCAATTAATATAATTTAATTTTTAAATAACCAAATATGATTAAATATTTACTTTTTGTTGGTTCGGGTGGAGCTCTTGGTTCTATTTTACGTTATCTTATTGCTATATATATCAATAAGAAATATTCCGGAGAGTTTCCTTTGGCTACATTTTTTATAAATATTACCGGGTGTATTTTAATTGGACTATTTACCGGATGGGCAGAACGTTATCATTTTATTAATGCTGAAATTCGTGTTTTTTTAATTACCGGAATTTGTGGGGGATATACAACTTTCTCAACTTTTTCTTCAGAAAATTATCAGTTATTCCAAAATAATAATTTTATCACCCTATGCCTTTATATATCCTTTAGCTTATTTTTAGGTATAATCGGAGTTTGGTTAGGAAATTTTCTTTCCAAAATTTAATAATTCACTAATTACAAATTATTAATTTCACTATTTTAAAAGAAAATAAAACATAAAAAGTTATTAAATAAATGTTACATAAAAAATTTTAAGTAAGTTTATTTTTAATCATTCATTTTTTATTTTATAAACACCATCTATATGAGGATTTATTTTTTAATTATAGATTAAAATTATTTACTTTTTAATTGGAAAACATATATAGAATTTCCTTTTTATCATTTTGTATTTGAAATTCAAGGTATTTAAAACTATCCCTAGGAATCACTTTTACCCATTTTTTATATTTCAAAAACCACATATTTCGTATGCTTTTCAAGCCCTTAGTTAAATATGCGGCTACAAATGGATGAACATGAAGATATATCTTTTTTTCTTTTGGCGATGCTAAAAAATTAAAAATATGTTCTTGAATTCTATCTAATAAAACTATTGGTGATTCTATTTTTCCATTTGGGTTAGGATTATCTTCTGTTGTATTTACTTGTTTTTGAGGTCTAACCCTTTGCCTTGTTAATTGTACTAATCCAAATTTACTCGGAGGTAATATCTTATGTTTAGCTTTATCATTTTTCATCACTTCTTTAAAAAACTCATAGAGTTCTTTTTTATGTTGGGAAGAGGTTAAATCTATGAAATCTATAACAATAATTCCCCCTAGGTCCCTTAGTCTTAACTGACGTGCTATTTCTGCAGCTGCTAACTTATTTACATGAAGAGCAGCATCTTCTTGAGATTTTTGATTAGCTGTGATGTTTCCTGAATTCACATCTATAACATGCAAAGCCTCTGTATGTTCTATAATTAAATAAGCTCCTTTAGATTGATATATATTTACATGTTTACCAAAAAGTTGCTTAATTTGTTTATCTATATTATAATATTCAAAAATAGGAATGTGTGAATCATAATATTTTACAATTTTAGACTTTTCAGGAGCAATAATATGCAAATAATCTTTAATTTCCTGTACTAAATCTTCATCATCACAAGTAATACTTACAAAATCACCATTAAAATTATCTCTTAAAATAGAAGAAGCTTTATCGAGTTCTCCTAATATTTTAACCGGAGGTTTTCCTTTTTTAATATTTCGAAAACATATGGTATTCCACTTATTTAGTAAATAGCGAAGATCCGATTGTAATTCTTCTACAGATTTTCCTTCTGCCACAGTTCTTATTATCAATCCGAACCCTGTGGGTCTAATTTGATCTCCTATTTTCCTTAACCGGTCTTTTTCTTCGGTTGTTGAAATATTTCGAGAAATTGAAGTTTTTGATGCAAAAGGAATTAAAACCAAATATCTACCTGCTAATGAAATTTCAGAAGATATTCTAGGTCCTTTAGTAGAAATTGGTTCTTTAGTAATTTGTACCAAAATTTCTTGGTTAGGAGATAAAATATCCTGAATAACTCCATCTTTATCTATGTCTTCTTCAAATGAAAAACTATTTAGTCTTGGAGAATTAATTTTTCCACAAGAAACTCCTTTTATATACTTTAAGGAAGATTTAATTTGTGGACCTAGATCATGGTAATGCAAAAAAGCATCTTTTTCATAACCTATATTAACAAAACAGGCATTGAGACTTGGAGCTAATTTCTTGATCTTTCCTAAAATAATATCCCCTACTGTGAAATTATTCCCTATTTCATCTTCATGAAGCTCCTGAATCCTTCCATCCTCCAGTATAACAATTTTTACTTTATTGTCCTCATAAGATATTACTAATTCTTTACTCATTTCATTTTCAGAAAATTACTATCTAAATACCATATTAACAAAAACATTCTTTACCCTTAGTAGTAATATAACTTTTGGTAAAGAATGCTTAAATTTAAAAAATTAAAACTTTTTTTTAATCTAAGAAAGAAATTATTTATTTTTCTTTTTGTGTCTATTCAATCTCCTTCTTTTTTTTCTTTTGTGCGTCGACACCTTATGACGTTTTCTTTTTTTTCCGCTTGGCATATATTTTTATTTTTTAATTATATATATTATATTATTTTACAACTTTAACATTTATTTTAACACCTTCTACAAAAGACTTTGATGGTTTAAAAGCAGGAACGTTATGTGCAGGTATTTTAATTGTTGTATTTTTAGATATATTTCTCCCTGTTTTAGCTGCTCTTTTTTTAATTAAAAATGTTCCAAAACCTCTTAAATAAACATTTTCCCCTTTAGTCATAGCAGTCTTAACTTCATCCATAAACACTTCAACAACCCTTTGTATTTCAGTCTTTTCCAAACCAAGCTTACCTGAAATCGAGTTTACGATATCCGCTTTTGTCATACTTGTAATATTATTAGTTATACTTTTTAATTATTTTTAAGAATGCAAATATAATATTATTTTTGGAAAGAAAATTGATAAACATTTAAAAGTGTGAATTTTATTAGTCTTCTAAATAAATGGTATAAAAAAAACAAACGTCCTTTGCCATGGAGAAAAACTTCTGATCCATATAATATTTGGATTTCTGAAATCATTTTTCAACAAACAAGAATAGAACAAGGAACTAATTATTATAATAATTTTATTCGCAAATTTCCCAATTTGGAAAAACTTGCTCTATCTACAGAAGATGAAGTTTTGCATATGTGGAAAGGTCTAGGTTATTATTCCAGAGCTCATAATTTATTTTTTACTGCTCAACATATCTATAATGATCTTGAAGGTATATTTCCATCAACATATTCAGATATACTTAAACTAAAAGGAATAGGTAAGTATACTGCAGCTGCAATAGCTTCCATTTCTTTCAATGAAAAAATTCCGGCTATTGATGGTAATGCATTCCGTGTATATTCCCGTTTTTTTAATTCTGAAAAAGATATTAGCAAATCATCCACTTTTAATTATTTTTTTAATTTAATGTTACCTTTAATGCCTGATAATCCAGGTGATTTTAATCAGGCAATTATGGATTTAGGGGCAATAATATGCTCACCTTCGAATCCAAAATGCATAATCTGTCCTATACAAGTAGATTGCATTGCATATAAACTAAACAATCAAAAAATACTTCCTATAAAATCTTCTTATAAAAAAATAACGGAACTAAACATTCATTATGCATATGTTAAATGCCATCGTGAAATATTAATCATTAAAAGAGGATACAATGATATATGGAAAGGTTTATATGAATTCCCTAAATTTAAGGATATACACGAAAATTATAAAATTAGTAATACCTATACTACTACTCATAAGCTTACACATAAAATATTACATATTACTATATCTGAAATAAATTTAGAATCTCCCGAATTTTATACTATAGCAAAGGCTTTAAATGCTACAATTTTAGATAAAAAACAATTAAAATTATATGCTTTTCCAAAACCCTTAGATTTTTTTTTACTTTATAATTAATTTTTTATTACATTTGCTAAACTTTTGAGAAAAATATATAGTATTTAAAATGAGTACATCTGTTAATAAAGTTATTTTAGTAGGAAATTTAGGGACTGATATTAAGTCTCACAGATTTAGTGATGGTAATGTGGTTGTAAATTTTCCTGTAGCAACTTCTGAAAGTTATATTAATAAAGAAACGGGTGAAAGAGTTGATGTAACTGACTGGCATAATATTACGGCAAGAAATAAACTAGCTGAGCTTTGCGAAAAATTTTTAAAAAAGGGAAGTAAAGTTTATATTGAAGGAAAGTTAAAAACACGTAAGTTTGAAGATAATGGCATAACAAAACATATTACAGAAGTTATTGCTGATAACATTTTATTCCTTTCCAATTTAATTGGTAAAAACCCTGATCTTGAAGAAGATTCAGAATTCAATTAAACTTTCAACCATTTAGTAAAGTAAATTTTAGATTATGGATGACCCTGGGCCCACGAGTTTATTGTTAACCATATTTTATCAGTTCCCATCAGAATTATATATTATTACCGGAACTTTTATAATCTTTATTATTTTAATATTTGTTACTTCTGGTTCTAAAGAAGCTATATTATCTCTTTCCCAAAAAGATCTGGATAAATATCAAAAAGATTATTTTTTAGAGGTCAAAGCTATCACTAAAATAAGAAATAATTCAAATAAATTTATTTCTACTATACTTGTTTTTAAAACCTTAATTAATCTTGGACTTATCTTAATGTCTATTAAGTTTTGTGATTACTTCGCAAATTACTTTCAATTTTCCAAGCAAATAATATTCTTTCTGAATTTTTTTATTATTGTTTTTATTTTAATATTTATTGGGGAAATAATTCCAAAAATGCTTGTTCTTAAAAATACTTTTTTATTTAGCTGTAAAACATTAAAATTTATTCATTTTATAACTACCATATGTAGTCCCATAACCTACCTGTTTTCCCTTATTATTAAAAATACTAATGAAAATATAAAACTAGGAGGAGACAATCTGGCTCAGACATTAGTAGTTGCTAAAGAAGAAAAGAATATCTCCGTAACCGAGCTCAAAATATTAGAAGGTATTATAAATTTTGTGAATACTGAAACGAGTCAGGTTATGACTCCCAGAATCGATGTTTTTGCTATACAAAAAAGTACCCCTTTTAAAACATTAATTAACTTAATTTCAAAAAATGGTTATTCTAGAATTCCTGTTTATGATAAGAATATTGATGATATAATAGGGATTCTGCATATCAAAGATTTATTCCAGTATATTGAATATGAACAATTAGAATGGAATTTTCTACTTAAAAAACCTTACTTTATACCAGAAAATAAAAAGATTGACAATTTATTAGCTGATTTTAAAAAAAGTAAAATGCATTTAGCTATTGTAGTTGATGAATATGGGGGTACCTCTGGAATCGTTAGCCTTGAAGATGTTATTGAAGAAATCGTAGGTGAAATAAATGATGAATTTGATGAAAACAACATTATTTATTCTAAAATTAATGATCATGTTTATGTTTTTGAAGGGAAAACATCGATCATTGATTTTTGCCGAATTATGGGAATTAATGAAAAAGAATTTGAAAGTGTGCAAGGTGAAGCAGATACTCTAGCGGGACTTGTATTGGAGTTGACAGAAGAATTTCCAAAAAAATTGCAAAATATATATTATAAAAATTATATTTTTCAAGTAGAATCTTTAGATAGAAAAAGACTTAAACAAATTAAAATAACACGTAAAATTGATAATGAGGAATAATTTGATTTTTAAAAATTTTAACGTAGTTTTTGTACTAATTGTATTTTTAACTTGTGCAAGCTGTGGAAAAGAACAATATATACCTAAACCTAAAGGTCATGTTCGCTTAGAATACCCTACTCCTCAATATGTTACATTTAGTCCTGAAAATTGTCCATTTGAATTCAAATATTCAAATAGGGTTAAAATTATTAATAAAAATAATAATTGTTGGTACAATCTTTCTTACCCTAACATGAAAGGAACTATCTATATTACATATTCGAACATTCATGGAAATCTTATTGAATTAATAAAAGAAGCACAAAAGTTAGTATATGAACATACAATAAAAGCAAATTCTATTAAAGCTAAATCTTTTTTATATCCTGAGAAAAAAATTTATGGAAACCTATATAGACTAGGAGGCGAATCTGCTTCTAACATCCAATTTTATATTACCGACAGTACCCGTCATTTCCTTTCTGGAAATGTATATTTTTCTGTACAACCAAAACCAGATTCTTTACAACCTGCTGTTGAATATATAGAAAGAGATATAATCAAGATGATAGAAACAACAACATGGAAATAACATTATGGAAATAATAATATTATTACTTTTAATTTTAATTAACGGTTTTTTTGCAGTCTCGGAAATAGCATTAGTATCTGTAAAAAAACAAAAAATTGAAAATAAAGCAACAAAAGGAAATAAGAAAGCACAAGCTGTACTTAAACTTTTAGAAAATCCTGAGGATTTTTTATCTTCAATACAAGTAGGAATTACACTTATAGGTATTATATCCGGAGCTTATGGTGGCGCTACTTTAGTTAAATATCTTGAACCTGTATTCAATTCATTTACTTTAACCTCTGCCTATTCTTTTCAATTATCCTACTTTGTAGTAATAGCTGCCATTACATATGTATCAATTGTATTTGGAGAATTAATTCCTAAAACTTTCGGTTTAAAACAACCAGAAAAAATTGCACTTTTTGTAGCCCCTATTATTAAAATATTCTCCATACTTGTTTTCCCATTTGTAAAAGTTCTTTCATTTTCTACTTTTTTATTTAATAAAACGTTTAAAGTATCAAATACAGAAGGTGAAAAAATTTCGGAAGACGAATTAATTTATATGCTTAAAACCGCAAGTTTGCAAGGCGTTTTAGAAAAAGAAGAAAGTGAATTACATCAAAATGTTTTTATTTTCTCTGAGCAAAAAGCCAAAAGTTTAATGACTCATCGAAAAAAAGTAGAATGGATTAATTTACAAGATAATATTAAGGAAATTGAACTACAAATTAAAACCAGTAATTTTACTAAATTTCCTGCATGTGACGGAAATCTTGACGAGGTAAGTGGCTATATTTCAATTAAAGAATTTTATGAAAATGTAAATTCTCCTAATTTTGATATACATAAAATTTTAAAAAAACCTATATTCATTCCTGAGAATATGCATTCCGTTGATATTTTACAAGAATTTAGAAAAAATAAACAGCATATGGGTTTTGTAGTTGATGAATATGGTTCTTTTCAGGGAATCATAACTATTCAGGATATGATAGAAGGAATAGTAGGCGATATGCCTGAAAATGAAGAAGAAGAAACAGAAATTGTTCAAAGAACTGATGGTTCTTATCTGGTTAATGGAAATATAAGTATTCGGGATTTAAATTATTATTTTGATGATGTTATCATTGAACTTAATGACGACGAATATGTTACATTAGCCGGATTTATAATTTACCATATGGAGTACATTCCTGAGGTAGCTGAGAAATTAAATTATAATAACTTTACTTTTGAAATTGTTGATAAAGATGCTAACAGAATAGACAAAGTATTAATGGTAAAAAACTCTGAAAATTCTGAAAATGAAACTACAGAATAAATAATGTCTTTATGATTTACCTTATTTATAGTTTATTATTTCTGATCTTTCTTAGTTTATCTTATAAACTAAGTAAAATACTTTTGAAAACATCAGATATAATGAAATTTATGTTTTATACCTTATTATATATTGCAGGTATTCTAATTATATTTCAAGTTTTAGATAAAATTCTGGTAAATATTTTTGAAATTTCTAAAAAGGAATTAAATTTTATGTTCCTGATGTATCTTCTAATTACTATGATTGCTTTTTTAATTATAGCAATCATAACAATTAAAAAAATGAAAAAATAGTAAATAAAGCTTTTCTATATTTATTCTTTTTTAAGATTATACAATTCTTTAATATCTACCTTAAAATATTCTGCTAATTTAAATAAACTTTCCACTTTAGGATTTCTTTTCCCTGACTCCCAGTCACATAAGGTGCTTTGACTTACTCCTATTGATTCAGCGACCTCTTTCTGACTTATTCTTTTTTTTCTTCTTAATTGAATCAATTTTTTACTAATCATCTTTAAAAAATAGTAGTTTGATTAATGCGAATGTAGTGCTTTTTGACCTGAAAAAAATCGAAAAATAGATAATATTAATCGATTTTCCGATCGAATATTATTGATAAATTATATACTTTTGATAATATTTTTAAATAAATATATCATTTATTTATTTTTTTGATAAAAACAAATAAACAATAGTTTAATTTTTTTTATTTAACATATATTAATATACTAAACAAAAAATAGTTATAAAATAATGAAACTAAAATAAACTACTACAACATAAATAAATGAGTTCTTTATTTTAATAAAACTTTAAAAATCTTAGAACAACTAATAATTATATAAATATATTTTATTTATATAATCACTATAGGAAGATTAAAATTTAATTTTTTCTTCCTATAGATTTTTTTATATGCATTATTTTTTTAAAGGATTTAAATTGATGTAGAAATTAGGGTCTACAGAAAAACTTTCTAATAATTTTTTATCTACTTTACTTTTTTTCCATTTATTAATGGGAATTAAATTTCCTATAGATGTTTTTATTTTCATAGAAAAATCTGGAACAGTATTTACCCACCGATAGTAAATACTATTATTTTTAATGTAATATTCTAACGTAGGAACCTGAGTTGTTCTTAAATATTGATCGAATATTTTTGTTAAATCTATTTTAGAATGTTCTATAATATAGCTTTCGATTTGATTAGTAGAAACAATTTTATGATAAAAATTTTTATTAAGACCCCTTAGTATTTCCCTAAATTTTTGATCGTCGTTAATTATCTGACGAATAGTATGAATCATATTGGCTCCTTTATCATACATGTCGGAACTACCTTTTTGATTTACCCCATATTCACCTATAATAGGAATATCGTTTTGTATATTTTTTCTTTGCCCTATAATGTACTGACTAGCTGCCTCTTTACCATAATAATATTCAGTGTAAAGAGTTTCGCTATAGGTAGTAAAAGCTTCATGAATCCACATATCTGCTGCATCTGCATTTGTAATATTATTCCCAAACCATTCATGCCCCGATTCATGTACTATAATAAAATCCCATTGTAGCCCTATTCCCGTATGACTTCTATCTGTACCTAAATATCCATTTTTATATTGATTTCCATAAGCTATGTCACTTTGATGCTCCATTCCTAAGTGTGGAGATTCTACTAATTTATATCCATCTTCATAAAACGGATACGGTCCAAACCAGTATTCCAATGCCAATAGCATTTTTTTTACCTGAGAAAAATGACTTTTAGCCACATGTAAATTATATGACAATACCCAATAATCTAAGTCTAAATCGCCCTTTTCACCCTTATAAATGTCTGTAAAATTTACATATTCTCCAATATATGGGATTATGTTGTAATTATTGATAGGATTAGTCACTTGCCATGAATATATATTTTTTCCTAATGAATCTTTAGAATATCCGACCAATCTTCCATTTCCCACACCTTTCAAATCTCCTTCTGTAATGATATTTAATTTCATTCCCTCATCTGGTTCATCTCCTAGGTAATCTTTGCAAGGAAACCATACACTAGCGCCTATTCCTTCACAGGCTACAGTCATCCAAGGTTTATTATTTTTATCTTTAGTAAAAATCCATCCTCCGTCCCAAGGAGCATTTTTCGCAATATTAGGCATTCCTTGGAAATAAATAGTGACCTTATTATTTTGAGTATTTTTTTTAAATGTTTGCGGTAAGGTTATAAAGTAAAAATTTCCTTCTTTTTTAAAAGGTATTGAAATGCTATCTTTAGTTTCTATTTTATCTATAGACATAGGTTCCTGCAAATCTATTTGCATTATACTCTCTTCACTTTTGTTTTCATTTATATCAAAAGTAATTGTATTATTGCCTTTTAAAACTTTATTATCAAAATCTGGTTCTATAGAAATATCATAGTACTTTACTTCCCACCAATCTCTAAAAGATGTATTACTCCCTCTAAGAGTATCTTGAATTGTAAATAATTTGTCTTGACTAAATAACTGATTATTTAAAATACATGTTATAAGCCCTAAAAAATAATATATTTTTTTCATAATCAAATTTATAAAAAATAGTATTATAAGTAAATAAATCAATAATTTTACTTTAAATAAATAAAGATAAAAAAAATCAAAGTTAAATAATGACTTATAATTTCTCCAATGATTATAGTGAAGGTTGTCATCCTTCTATATTAAATGCTCTAATAAATAGTAATTTAGAACAACAAAACGGATATGGCGAAGATTTTTATACCCAAAAAGCAATTACTATAATTCAAGATAAAATCGAGGATAAAAATGCAGATATAAACTTAGTAGCAGGAGGCACTCAAGCAAATTTATTAGTTCTTTCTTCTATTCTCAGACCATATGAATCTGTAATTTCTGCAGAGACTGGTCATATAAACACTCACGAAACCGGAGCTGTTGAGGCTACAGGACATAAAATAGAGACTGTTTATTCTAGCAATGGAAAATTATCTCCGGATAAAATTATTCCTATTTTAAAAAGATCCTCTAATTATCATTCTGTAAGACCCAGAGCGGTATATATATCTAACTCTACTGAATTAGGAACTATTTATAATAAAGAGGAGTTGACGGATCTATATAAATTTTGTAAAAAAAATGATTTATTTTTATATCTTGATGGAGCTCGTTTAGCTTCTGCTCTAAGTGCTCCTTCTAACAATATGAGTATAAAAGATATTGCTGAATTAACTGATGTTTTTTATTTAGGGGGCACTAAATGCGGGGCTCTAATAGGAGAAGCTATTATAATCACAAATAATAGTTTAAAGGAAAATTTTAAATATAATCAAAAATTAAGAGGAGCTTTATTAGCCAAAGGAAGAGTATTGGGAATACAGTTTTTTCAGCTCCTTCAAAATAACTTGATTTTCAAACTCGCAGATCATTCAAACCTAATGGCTTTAAAAATAACCAAAGCCCTTGAATCCTTAGGATATTCATTTTTAGCTCAATCAGACACCAATCAAATTTTCCCTATTTTTCCAAATAATATAATTCAAATTCTTAAAAAGGAATATGAATTTACTATATGGAAATCCATAGCTCCTGATCTTTTTGCAATAAGACTTGTAACTTCCTGGGCAACTCCTGAAAAAGTTGTAGATAAGTTTATTGATGATTTAAAGAAAATATCTTAATATATAGAAAGGAGCTATAATTAAGCTAAGTTATAGTTCTTTTTTTGAGTGAATATGGAAGGAGTAAACTCACCTCCTCCTCAGAACCGAAAAATGCAATCAAGCAAACGATACTTATAATTACCTACCATACAATGGTTTACGTTTTTAAAATATAGTTAATTAGATTAATATTTGATTAAAAATACATTTTGTTTTTTAAACCTATATTTATCATAAAACTCCTTTTTAAACTTTATTTTGCCAATGGATTTAAGGAAATCGATAAGTTTCATTATTTTTTTATCTGAAGTAAGCACTTTTATTTATTTTCTGGTAACTGTTCTTTGATTTGATCTATAAGTTTCATTATTTCACTATTTTTCATAAGAACATTTTTTATATTTTTATTATATTAATTCTCTTTTTATAACTCCTTTTATTGAATATACACTCATAATTAAATCTAAAGAAAACTCTTTAGGGTCGTAAAACTTGTTTTCAGAAATTAATAAAATATGGTCATGATCTTTCCCCTTTTTTATATACTTAATATAGGTGTCTCCGTTTTTAAAAACTACAACATAAGGAAATCCATAATTGATATATTGGAATTCTATATTTTTTATAGCTATGATTTCACCCGAATTATATTTGGGGTACATTGAATCGCCATATACATTTATAAAAATCAAATCTGAACCCCAACCGGGAATAGAAATGGGGATTTTATGATTTTCGGCATTTTCTAATTTCATATTAAGCCTTGCGCTGGCTGAAACATCCGGAAAATAATACCCCGAAATAATAGGTGGTTCTAAAGAGCCGGTTGATTTCTCGTTATTGGCAGGTTCATTTCCTTTTCCTGTTAATAACCAATTTATATCAATATTAGGTAATTTTTCTTTTATTAAATCTTTGTCAAAAGAATTGCTTTCTTTCCAAATATAGAGTGTTTCTATGGATATCCCCAGATATTCGGTAAGTTGCATGTTATGAGTAAAATTCAAGTGTTTTTTTAACCGATCTATAATATCTTTAACATGATATTTAAGCATAGACCCCTCGCCTGTTAATAGCCATTCAGTATTAAGATCTGGATAATTCAAAGAAATGCTTTTAATTTTGTCTGGTTGGATTGATTTCCTCATAGATGTAATATAAGCATTAGAGACCCCTATAGTTCTCCCAAATTCACTTTTAGAGATTTTTTCGTATTTTAAATATTCTATAAGTCTTTCTTTTACAGTCATTTATATTTAATTTTTTAAAATTATTTAGAAAATATTCTGTAATTTTCATAAGAACATTTTTTATATTTTTATTATAATAATTCTCTTTTTATAACTCCTTTTATTGAATATACACTCATAATTAAATCTAAAGAAAACTCTTTAGGTGCGTAATGCTTGTTTTCAGAAATTAATAAAATATGGTCATGATCTTTCCCTTTATCTATATATTTAATATAGGTGTCTCCGTTTTTAAAAACTACAACATAAGGAAATCCATAATTAATATATTGGAATTCAATATTTTTTATAGCTATGATTTCACCCGAATTATATTTGGGGTACATTGAATCGCCATATACATTTATAAAAATCAAATCAGAACCCCAACCGGGAATAGAAATGGGGATTTTTTGATTTTCGGCATTTTCTAATTTCATATTAAGCCCTGCGCTGGCTGAAACATCCGGGAAATAATACCCCGAAATGGTAGTTAAATTTAAAGAACCGGTTGATTTCTCTTTATTGACAGGTTCATTGCCTTTTCCTGTTAATAACCAATTTATATCAATATTAGGTAATTTTTCTTTTATTAAATCTTTGTCAAATGAATTGCTTTCTTTCCATATATATAGTGTTTCTATAGATATTCTCAGATATTCGGTAAGTTGCATGTCTTGAGTAAAATTCAAGTATTTTTTTAACCGATCTATAATATCTTTAACATGATATTTAAGCATAGACCCCTCGCCTGTTAATAGCCATTCAATATTTATGTCTGGGAAATGTAAAGAAATACTTTCTAATTTATCAGGTTGTATAGACTTCCTCATAGATGTAATATAAGCACTTGATACTCCTATTATGTTGCAAAAATTTCTTATAGATATATTTTTATAACTCACAAACTTTTTAATTCTCTCTTTTACAGACATTTATATTTAATTTTTTAAAATTATTTAGAAAATATTCTGTGATTTTCATAAGAACATTTTTTATATTTTTTATGTTTTTTATTACATTAATTCTTTTTTTATAACTCCTTTTATTGAATATACACTCATAATTAAATCTAAAGAAAACTCTTTAGGTGCGTAATGCTTGTTTTCAGAAATTAATAAAATATGGTCATGATCTTTCCCTTTATCTATATATTTAATATAGGTGTCTCCGTTTTTAAAAACTACAACATAAGGAAATCCATAATTAATATATTGGAATTCAATATTTTTTATAGCTATGATTTCACCCGAATTATATTTGGGGTACATTGAATCGCCATATACATTTATAAAAATCAAATCAGAACCCCAACCGGGAATAGAAATGGGGATTTTTTGATTTTCGGCATTTTCTAATTTCATATTAAGCCCTGCGCTGGCTGAAACATCCGGGAAATAATACCCCGAAATGGTAGTTAAATTTAAAGAACCGGTTGATTTCTCTTTATTGACAGGTTCATTGCCTTTTCCTGTTAATAACCAATTTATATCAATATTAGGTAATTTTTCTTTTATTAAATCTTTGTCAAATGAATTGCTTTCTTTCCATATATATAGTGTTTCTATAGATATTCTCAGATATTCGGTAAGTTGCATGTCTTGAGTAAAATTCAAGTATTTTTTTAACCGATCTATAATATCTTTAACATGATATTTAAGCATAGACCCCTCGCCTGTTAATAGCCATTCAATATTTATGTCTGGGAAATGTAAAGAAATACTTTCTAATTTATCAGGTTGTATAGACTTCCTCATAGATGTAATATAAGCACTTGATACTCCTATTATGTTGCAAAAATTTCTTATAGATATATTTTTATAACTCACAAACTTTTTAATTCTCTCTTTTACAGACATTTATATTTAATTTTTTAAAATTATTTAGAAAATATTCTGTGATTTTCATAAGAACATTTTTTATATTTTTTATGTTTTTTATTACATTAATTCTTTTTTTATAACTCCTTTTATTGAATATACACTCATAATTAAATCTAAAGAAAACTCTTTAGGTGCGTAATGCTTGTTTTCAGAAATTAATAAAATATGGTCATGATCTTTCCCTTTATCTATATATT